>DATKFT010000522.1:0-6943 GCA_035544335.1 Pseudorhodoferax sp. | reverse complement strand
GTCGGCACGCAGCACGTAGCACAGCGTGTCGGCGATGCCGGATTCGTCCTCGGCGATCAGGATGCGGGGGCGGGGGGCTGACATGGCGGCATGGTAATGGCCGCCAGCCCGTGTCTCCGCTGTTGTCCAGGGCCCGGGCGCGCCACCCGCAACGTACAGACCCGGGGGGCAGGCAACGGGTCGAGAGCCCGCGGAGCAGGCCACGCCAGCAGACGCTTTGGCCCGGGCTCTGCCCGGCCGCTGGCGGCGCCCCCTGGGGGGGATGGGACTTCTACACGCCCTTCGAAGTCCAAACGGGGGTGGTCTTGTCAGTACCCGCGCAGGTCGTCCACGGGCAGCAGGAGCTTCTTGCCGCCGCGGATGCGCTGCAGCGTGCGCGTGACCACGTCCACGTCGTTGTCGAAGCTGCCGTGCGCGGGTGCCTCGGTGGCGATCGGCTGGCCGTCGGCGTCCACGGCCGAGCGGATGCGCTCGGCGTCCAGCACCGTCGTGCGTTGGGCCAGGTCGGCCTGCGCGGCCGCGGCGCGCCAGGCGGCCAGCGCCTCGCCGGTGTCCGAGGTGCCGTCCCAGCCGCTGTAGCCGGCATCGTGGATGCGCTCCAGGCCCAGGATGGGCAGGCGCAGGTCGGTCTCCAGCGCGTTGGAGACGAAGTACAGCAGCGACTTGCGGTAGACGGCCGCCACGTTGTCGCGGCGCTCCAGGCGGTCGGACAGCACGTCGATGTGCAGGCGCTCCATCACGTGCGGGTCGCTGGCATAGCGTGCGTTGGCGAACGGCACGCTGCAGGCCGGCGCATACAGGTGCACCGAGGCCAGGCGCTGGTGCAGGCCTGCGTCGCGCCGCTCGGACTGGCGCCTGGCCAGCGCGCCGACCAGGTGGCCCAGCGCGATGGCGCCGGCCGAATGGCCCACCACGTGCAGCTCGAAGGCATCACCCCAGGTGGTGGCCAGGGTCTGCAGCGCGTCGAGCAGCAGGTCGCCGCCGCGGCGCGGCGAGAAGGCCAGCTCGGCGTTCTCCTTCATCTCGCTCCAGACCGGCCGCGCCAGCGGCCGGCCGATGGTCTTCTCCAGCAGCAGGTCGGTCTTGTCGCTGATCCATTCGCCCACACCTCCACCGGCCAGGCCACGCTCCTTCTGCCGACGGTCTTCGAAGATGTTGGACAGGGTCTCGACGAGCCCGGTCTTCCAGACCAGGAACAGCGGGTAGCAGCCATTGGCCACGAAGTAGCGGCCCATGGCGCTGGCGCGCTTGATCGCGTCGCTCTCCGCGTTGAGGCCGCCGTGCACGTAGAGCACCAGGCGCTTGGTCTTGTCCTTCTGCGCACGGAACCATTCGTCGGGCAGCGTGGCGCACTGGTGCTGCAGCTTGCGCGGCTGCTCGTCCTGCGTGAGGTAGCGGCGCACGCGGCCGTCGTTGCCCAGCACCACGCTGTGCTGGTAGGCCAGGCCCTGGTCCCACCACTTGCTGCGGTCCACGCCGGCCAGCGCGCTGGCCTGGCCGTGGGCCACCGCGAGCCGGCCCGCGACCACGCCCGGCACGCCCAGTGCGACGACCCAGGCGTCCATGCCGTTGGCCAGCCAGTCCAGGTAGCTGATCACGCCGAAGCCGCCCGCGCCCCAGTTGTCGCCCCAGGAGTTCTGCACGATGAAGCCGGCCGCGTTGAAGCCCACGAGCGCGAAGGCATGGCCGCCGTCCTGCGAGGGCCGGCCGTCGAACGGGATGGCGGGCAGGTCGGCATGGTCCTGCGGCAGCTGCCGGCGCGTGCGCACCTGGTTCCAGCCCGCGTGCGTGAACGCGGAGACGAACACCGCGAAGTGCTGGTGGATGGCGGCCTGCATGTCGGTGATCGACTTGGCGTCGATGCGGTAGTACACGCCCAGCGTGTGCTGCACCGCGCGTTCGGCAAAGCCGTAGCGTGCGGGGTTGGACTTGTCGGGTGCGTAGGGCCAGTCGCTTTCCAGGCACACGCCGTTGTTGAACCAGCCCTTGAGCGCGCCGCGGCAGGACGAGCCGTCGTAGTTCTCGCCCTCGTACTCGTCGTGCCGGCGTGCGAGCGTGTAGAGCATGCGCGGGCTGACCGATTCCATCTGCACCGGGTTGCCGGCCTTGACCCAGCGCAGGTAGTTGACCACGCAGGCCAGGCCGAAGCCCGTGCACGCGCCTTCCTGGCCCTGGTCCAGGATCAGCCCGGTGCCGGTGTAGCCGGGCAGGAAGCGGCTGATGTCCTGCGGCGTGGGCACCTGGTCGGGCAGCGTGATGGCGGCCGGCTGGAACCAGCGGTCGCGCAGGTCGGCCGCGTCCTTGCGCGTGCGCAGGTTGCGCGGCTTGGCCGGCGCGGGCTTCACGGCGGCCAGGGCCGCGGCCTTGCCCTTGGCGCCGCCCTTGCCGCCCGCCTTGCGCGCGGCGGCGCGCGGCGGGGCCGGCGGCCAGACCGCGGCGGCACGCGAGAACACGTCGGAGAAGCTCTCCAGGCCATGCGATCCGCCGTTGACCAGGCGGCGCGCGGCACGCAGGTCGCCGGCCGCCACGGCGGCGCGGAACCTAGTGGCCTTGTCGGCCAGGAACTGCGCGAGGATGACGGCCGCCACCTCGGGCGCGTTGGCGCGGTCGGGCGTGGCGACGAGGTCGATGCCCAAGCGCTTGCCGTAGGTGGCGTAGTTGGCCTTGCCCGTGAGCTGCACGAAGCCGCGGCCGCGAAAGCGTTCGCCATCGCCGCGCGCGCCGTTGCCGATGTCCTTGCGCAGGTCGTACAGCGAGAACGGCGCGCCGCCGGGCGGGGTGTTGTACTTGGAGGGCAGCTCGGCGATCGGCACGAAGCCCTCGGTCTCGGCGCGGATGGTGGCGAGCGCGCCGACCACCATGGCCGTGTCGGCCAGCCCGGTGGCGCCGAGCGCGGCCTCGACATAGGGCAGGTAGCGCGCGATGTTGGCCGGCCGCGTGGCCGGGAACAGCCGGCTCACGTCGCCCACGTTGAGCGGCGGCTGCAGCGGCACGGGCGCTGCCAGTTCCAGCAGCACCTGGCAGCGCGGCCCCACGATGCCGTCGGCGATCAGGCCCACGCCGGACTGCCAGCGCCGGATGGCGGCGTCGAAGTCGTCGTCGATGGGGCGGCCCGGCGGCGCCGACAGCGAGGGGAAGGCATTGGCATCGCCGGCCAGCAGGGTCGCCAGCGTGGCACGCAGGAGGTCGACGTCGGCCCCGGCGTCGCCCTTGGTCAGCAGCTGCTTCATCGTCGTCTCCCGTGCGCGGGTTGCGCTCGCCTATGATCGCGCGCACGCGCCGTTCGTGCGCGTGTCCCGGGTCACCGCATGGGTCAAAGTGATGAGCAAGCGCATCCACATCAGTTCGGGCTCCAGCTTCGAGGAGCAAATGGCCTACTCGCGTGCCGTGGTCGACGGCGAGTGGGTCTTCGTGTCCGGTACCACGGGCTTCGACTACGCGGCGATGACGATCGAGGACGACATCGTGGCGCAGACCGACCAGGCCTTTCGCAACATCGCCGCCGCGCTGGCGCAGGCGGGCAGCGGCTTTGCCGACGTGGTGCGCGTGACCTACGTGCTGCCCGACGCCAGTTTGTTCCCGCAGTGCTGGCCCGTCATGCGCCAGTACCTGGGCACCGTGAAACCGGCCGCCATGATGATCAGCGCCGGGCTGGCCGATCCGCGCATGCGGATCGAGATCGAGGTGACGGCGCGCAAGCGGGCCGCCTGAGCGCGCGCCGCGCTCAGCGCGGCTTGAGCGTGAGCACCTCGCCGTTGCGCAGGCGCTTGTAGTAGAGCACCTCGCCCTGGGCGCGGACTTCGTTGCAGCCCGAGTCGGTGCGGTACATCTCGGTGCACAGCTTGCCAGCGTCGATGCGCCACTTGCCCTGGGCCGATTTGCCGCTGCTCATTTCCATGTAGCCGCCGTCCCTGGCCGGATCGATGCGGAACGACGTGCCATCGGCACGCACGCCTTCCAGAGACCGGCCGGCGAACCTCTGCTCGAACAGCGCGGGCGTGACCGGCTCGCTGTCGGGCGGGAATTCCGTGGACAACTGGGCCAGCGATTCGAATGCGAGTGCCAGCAGGGCGATGGGGAGGATGCGCATGGACGACTCCGGTGAACAGGTTCGACCAAATTCTTCGCATCGGATGCACAGGGCGCATCCCTTGTTTGATGTATGCCGGTGGCAGCGTGTGTGACAACTTGTATGACCGCATGGCGCGGCCGCGCATGCTCAGGCGTAGTCCAGCGGCAGCGCCGTCGTGAACTTGATCTGCTCCATCGCGAAGCTGGAACTCACGTCGCTGAGCTCGACCTCGCGGATCAGGCGCTGGTAGACGGCGTCGTAGCCCCGGATGTCGGGCACGACCACGCGCAGCAGGTAGTCGATCTCGCCGCTCATGCGGTAGAACTCGACGATCTCGGGGATCGCGGCCACCACGGCCGTGAAGCGCCGGGCCCATTTCTCGTTGTGCTGGTTGGTGCGCACGGAGACGAAGACCGTCACGCCCACGTTGAGCTTGACCGGGTCCAGCAGCGCGACGCGGCCGCGGATGTAGCCCTCGCGCTCGAGCCGCTGGATGCGGCGCCAGCAGGGCGTGGACGACAGGTGCACGCGCTCGCTGATCTCCTGCAGCGAGGCCGTGGCGTGGGCCTGCAGCATCTCGAGGATGGCCTTGTCGATCTTGTCCAGGGGCGTGCGGGATTCCATGGCGGCTTCGTCTTGGTGTGGAATCGGATTCTATTGATCCACGGTGTAGAAGAAATAAATTCCAATCCAGTCCCAAACCAGGGCGAAGTTGGCACGCTTGTTCCAGGGCCAGAGACAGAAAATTTCCGCATGGAAATCTATCTCGACGCCAACGCCACCACGCCCGTTCTCGCGCTCGCACGCACGGCGGCCCAGGCGACCATGGCCGACACCTACGGCAATCCCAGCAGCGTCCACGGCAGCGGCCTGAAGGCGCGCGCCGTGCTCGACGGCGCACGCGAGGCCGCGCGGCGCGTGCTCGGCGCGTCCAGCGGGCGCCTGCTGTTCACGAGTGGTGCGACCGAAGGCATCCAGACCGCGGTGCTGTCGGTGCTGCGCGCCCTGCGTGACCGGCGCGACGCGGGCCAGGCCATCGCGACGCAGGTGCTCTACGGCGCCACCGAGCACAAGGCCGTGCCCGAGGCGCTCAGGCACTGGAACGACGTGCTCGGGCTGGACTTGCAGGTGCTGGCGATCCCGGTCGGGCTGGACGGACGCCACGACCTGGACTGGCTGCGCGCGCATGCGCCGGACGCGGCCATGGTCTGCACCATGGCGGCCAACAACGAGACCGGCGTCATCAGCGACCTGGACGGCATCGCCGCCGCGCTGGCCGGCAGCCCCGCACTGTGGCTGGTGGACGGCGTGCAGGCGCTGGGCAAGCTGCAGCTGCGCCTGCTGGAGCGTCGCATCGACTACGCGCCGTTCTCGGGCCACAAGCTCTACGCGCCCAAGGGCATCGGCCTGCTCTACGTGCGCGAGGGCGCGCCCTTCACGCCGCTGCAGGCCGGCGGTGGCCAGGAAGACGGCCAGCGCGCCGGCACCGAGAACATGGCCGGCATCGCCGCGCTGGGCGCCGTGCTGCAGGCGCTGGAGGGCGCGGACGTCTTCGCGCCGATGGCCATGCTGCTGACCTACCGCGCGCGCCTGGCCGCGGCACTGGCCGATGCCTTTCCGGGCCTGGTCTTCAACGCCCCGCTGGAGACCAGCCTGCCGACGACGCTGAACTTCTCGGTGCCCGGCCTGCCGTCCAAGGTGCTGCTGAACCTGTTCGATGCGGCCGGCATCCGCGTGAGCGGCGGTTCTGCCTGTGGCGCGGCCCGCGCCCAGCCCAGCTACGTGTTGCAGGCCATGGGCTTGCCGGCCTGGCAGACGGAGTCGGCCGTGCGCCTGTCCTTCGGCGCGGCCGACGGCGCGGCCCTCATCGACGCGGCCTGCGCGCGCCTGCGCGCCTGCGGCGAAGCGCTGCGCGCCGCGCCCGCAGGCGCTGCGCGTGCATGGCAGCCGGCCGGTGCGGGCGGTGTGGCCGAAGAGGCCGATGTGGACATGGCCGCGTCCGCGCTGCAGCAGCTGCTGGACAGCGGGCAGCCGCCGCTGCTGGTCGACGTGCGCGAAGCCTACGAGCAGGCCCTGCAGCCGGCCGCTCTGTCGGCGCAGGCGGCGCCGCTGTCCGGCTTCGGCGAGACGCTGGCGGGCTGGCGCGACCTGCCCGCCGAGCGCGCCGTGGTCTTCCTGTGCCGCAGCGGCCAGCGCGCGGCGCAGGCCGCGCGCGCGCTGCGTGCGCAGGGCCATGCCCAGGCCTGGAGCCTGGCCGGCGGCCTGGCGCTGTGGCCCGTGCAGGCAGCTGTCCCGGTGGACAGTACCGCGACCGCCTGAGCCGCCGCCGCGCCCACAGGCGCGAGAATCCGCGGTTCGGTTCTGGCGCGGCAGCCGCGCCAGAGCAGCTCGTTCACTTGCGCGGAGAGGTCATGCGGGATCTGTTGAGGAACATGAGGCGCCGCGGCGCCGTGCGGCTGGCCAGGGCCGTGACGCCGTCTGGCGGTGGAGGCATGGGCCGCAAGCCGGTGGGATCCCATGCCCGCTGAGTCCGCTGCACGCACCGGTGTACCTTCGGCTTCGCCTGCGGTGCAGGCCTCTTCGGGCGACCGGGCGAGGCCCGTGGGCCTGCCCGCACTGGAGGCACGCCTGGCCCAGGACCTGCTGTACCTGGGCCTGCCGCCGCGCGCCTGGGTGCCGCCGCGCCAGTGCGAGGGCGAAGAGGTGCTGGAGGTGGCCATCGTCGGCGCCGGCCAGGCCGGCCTCGCGGCCGCCATCGGCCTGGCGCTGCAGGGCATCCGCGCCGTGCTGCTGGACCGCGCCGAGGCGGGCCAGGAAGGTCCCTGGGCCACGACCGCGCGCATGGAGACGCTGCGCTCGCCCAAGGAGCTG
>DATKFT010000521.1:0-3884 GCA_035544335.1 Pseudorhodoferax sp. | reverse complement strand
GCCAGCCCGCCATCCAGGCCGAATGCTGCACGCATTGCGGCCACTACCTCAAGATCCTGCACACCGAGCGCGATCCGCTGATCGAACCGGTGGCCGACGACCTGGCCAGCCTCACGCTGGACCTGCTCGTCGCCGAAAGCGGCATGCAACGCCACGGCGTGAACCTGCTGCTGCTGTTCGGCGACTCCCCTCCTCCTCCTCGACCATGATGACCCGTCTCGACGAATCCATGGTCCATGGTTCTCCCGAGACAGGCCCCAAGGATCTGCCCTCGGTCGACAAGCTGCTGCGCCTGCCCGGCGTGGCGCCGCTGCTCGAGCGCCATGGCCACACGCTGGTCGCCGACCAGAGCCGCCAACTCGTCGCCGCGCTGCGCGCCGAGATCCTGGCGGGCACGCTGCCCGCCGCACGGCTCGCGCCCCAGGCCCTGGCCGATGCGCTGGCCGCGCGCGTGGCCGCGCGGCTGGCGCCGCGCATGCGCCAGGTGCTGAACCTGACCGGCACCGTGGTCCACACCAACCTGGGCCGCGCGCTGCTGGCAGAGCCCGCGCTGCAGCACCTGCTGGCCATGATGTCCGGGCCCAACAACCTGGAGTACGACATCGCCAGCGGCGGCCGCGGCGACCGCGACAGCATCGTCGAGGAGCTGCTGACCACCATCACGGGCGCCGAGGCCGCGACCGTGGTCAACAACAATGCCGCGGCCGTGCTGCTCACGATCGCGGCGCTCGCGCGCGACCGCGAGGTGGTGGTCTCGCGCGGCGAGCTGGTCGAGATCGGCGGCGCCTTCCGCATGCCCGACGTGATGGCCGCCGCGGGCGCCACCATGGTCGAGGTGGGCACCACCAACCGCACGCACCCGGCCGACTACGAGCGCGCGATCAACGCGCAGACGGGCCTGGTCATGAAGGTGCACACCAGCAACTACGCGGTGCAGGGCTTCACGGCCGCGGTGGACGAGGCGCTGCTTTCCGGCATCTGCCATGCGCGCGGCGTGCCGCTGGCCACCGACCTGGGCAGTGGCTCGCTGATCGACCTGGCGCTCTACGGCCTGCCGCGCGAGCCGCTGCCGCAGGAGATGCTGGCGGCCGGCTGCGACGTGGTGAGCTTCAGCGGCGACAAGCTGCTGGGCGGCCCGCAGGCCGGCCTCATCGTGGGCAGCAAGGCCCAGATCGCGCGGATCCGCAAGTACCCCATGAAGCGCGCGCTGCGCATGAGCAAGCTGCCGCTCGCGGCGCTGGAGGCCACGCTGCAGCTGTACCTGCAGCCCGAGCGGCTCGCGCAGGACCTGCCCACGCTGCGGCTGCTGACGCGGCCCGTGCCCGCCATCCGCGCGCTGGCCGAGGCGCTGCTGCCCGCAGTGCAGGCCGCCGTGGCGCCGCGCTACCGCGCCGAGGTGGTCGACACGCTGGGCCAGATCGGCTCGGGCTCGCTGCCCGTCGAGCGCCTGCCCTCGGCGGGGCTAGCCCTCGCGCCCGTGGACAAGAAGGGCAGCGGCCGCGCGCTCGACGCGCTGGCCGGCGCGCTGCGCGGCCTGGCCACGCCCGTGATCGGCCGCATCGCCGACGACCGCCTGCTGCTGGACCTGCGCTGCCTGGAGCAGCCCGCGGCCCTGCAGTCGCAGCTGCCTGCCCTGCGGCAGGCCCTGTCCTGATCCCCCCACCCCCAGGAGACCACCACCATGACGCTCGCTCGACGCCTGTTCCTCGCCGGTGCGGCGGGGGCGTCGGCCACGCTGCTCGCCGGCTGCGCCACGTCCTCTGCCCCGCAACCGCTGCTGATCGGCACGCCCGCCAAGACCTTGATGCCACGCAGCGACAAGCCCCGCATCGTGGTGGCCGGCGGCGGCTGGGGCGGGCTCACGACGGCCAAGCAGCTGCGCCTGCTGGCGCCGCAGGCCGAGGTCGTGCTGCTCGAGAAGAACCCCGTGTTCTTCTCCTGCCCCTTGAGCAACAAGTGGCTGGTCGACATGGTGGACGACGCCTTCCTGAGCTACGACTACCTGCAGGTCTCCGAGCGGCACGGCTACCGCTTCGTGCAATGCGAGGTCCTGGAGGTCGACCGCGGCGCGCGGCGCGTGCACACCACGCAGGGCGCGATCGACTACGACTACCTCGTGCTGGCGCCCGGCATCCGCTACCACTACGAGGCCTGGTTCGGCAACGACCGCCGCGCGGCCGAGGCCACGCGCGCGCGCTTTCCCGCGGCCTACATCCCGAACGCCGAGCACCACCACTTGAAGCGCGCACTGCATGCCTTCAAGGGCGGCGACTGGGTCATGACGCTGCCGCCGCCGCCCCAGCGCTGCCCGCCCTCGCCCTACGAGCGCGCCTGCATGGTGGCCTGGTACTTCAAGACGCACAACATCAAGGGCCGCGTGACCATCCTGGACCACAAGCCCGCCATCACGCCGATCGGCCCGGGCTTTCGCGCCGCGTTCGAGGAGCTCTACAAGGACCAGATCACCTATGTGCCGAACGCGCAGGTGCTCGAGGTCGATCCCTTCAACAAGCGGATCAAGACCAAGGCCGGCGACATGAAGTTCGACCACGCCGTGCTCATGGCGCCGCACCAGGCCGGCGACATGGCCTGGCGCGCCGACGCCGTGGGCCGCGATGCCGAAGGCAAGGCCACGGGCTGGGCCGAGGTCGACCGCTTCAAGCTGCACCTGGCGGGCGACGACCGCGTCTACGTGATCGGCGATGCGGTCGGCGTCGTGGCGCCGAGCTTTCGCTACTACCCCAAGAGCGCGCACGTGGCCAACTCGCACGGCCACATCGTGGCCGGCTACATCGCCGAGCGCCTGGCCGGCCGCCAGCCCGCCAACAAGCTGCCCGACAACCTGTGCTACATGATGGTCAACGGCTCGCCGCGCGAGGCCGTCAGCGTGCAGTTCGACTACGCGCTCAATGCCAAGGGCGAGATCGTGCAGCAACAGATCGACGACAACGACCGGCGCGCGCACCTGGCCAGCGAGAACTTCCGCTGGGCCGCGCTCAAGTTCGAGGACATGTTTGCTTGAAATGAAAGCACCCCCGTTTGGACTTCTCACTTCGTGTAGAAGTCCCATCCCCCCTCAAGGGGGCGCCGCGAGCGGCCTGGCAGAGCCAGATCCGCCGCGTCCGCTGGCATGGCCTGCTCCGCGGCCCTCTGAACCTTTGCTGGCAAGCCGGGTTCGTGCGCTGCGGATGGCGCGCCGTGCGGGGGGCAGCCGAGACACCCATCCCCATTTGGCGTGCGCCTGCACGCGCAGCTGACATGATCGTCGGCACCGCAGGCCACATCGACCACGGCAAGACCACGCTCGTGCGCGCGCTCACGGGCGTGGACACCGACCGGCTGCCCGAAGAGAAGAAGCGCGGCATCAGCATCGAGCTGGGCTACGCCTTCCTCGACCTGCCCGCCCTGCCGGATGCGGCCGAGGCAGCGCACGGCGGCGGGCGCATCGGCTTCATCGACGTGCCCGGCCATGAGCGGCTGGTCCACACCATGCTGTCGGGCGCCACGGGCATCGACTTCGGGCTGCTGCTCGTGGCCGCCGACGACGGCGTGATGCCGCAGACGCGCGAGCACCTGGCCGTGCTGGCGCTGCTGGGCGTGGACCGGGGCGCCGTGGCCATCACCAAGTGCGACCGCGCCGACGCCGCGCGGCGGGCCGCCGTGCAGGCCGACGTGGCTGCGCTGCTGGCCGGCACGCCGCTGGCCGGCTGCCCCGTGCAGGAGGTCTCGGCCACCACGGGCGCCGGCGTGGACGCGCTGCGCGCGCTGCTCGTGCAGGCCGCGCGCGCGCACCAGCGCCAGGACGATCCGCACGCGGCCTTCCGGCTGGCCGTGGACCGCGCCTTCACGCTGCCGGGCACGGGCACCGTGGTCACGGGCACCGT
>DATKFT010000520.1:0-13975 GCA_035544335.1 Pseudorhodoferax sp. | reverse complement strand
CATTCGCGCGCGGAGCCGCCTGACCCTGGCCGCGGTCGCCGGCATGGCCGTGCTCGGCCATGCCGCGGCGCAGTCCAACCCCGGGACCGCGCCGCCGCCGGCCAGCGCAGACGCGGCCTCCACCACGCAATGGGGCCTGGGCCTGGCCGCCAACGTGCGCCAGCTGCCCTACCGCGGGGCCGACCGCAAGACACGTGCGCTGCCGATGCTGTACGTGGAGAACGCCTGGCTGCGCGTGGCCGGACCCAGCGTCGATCTCAAGCTCGGCACCTGGCAGCTCGGCCCGGGGCACACGCTGTCGTTCACGGGCCGCGTGCGCTACGCACTCGATGGCTACAAGGCCGGCGACGCCCCCGTGCTGCACGGCATGGACAAGCGCAAGGACGGCCTGTGGGGCGGCGGCGCCGTGGACTGGAACACACCCTTCGCGCGCCTGTCCGCCGACTGGACGGCCGACCTGTCCGGCAACAGCAAGGGACAGATGCTGCAGCTGCAGCTGGACCGCCGTTTCGGCTTCGGCCAGCTCTCGCTGACCCCGCGCCTGCAGGCGCGCTGGCTGGACAGGAAGTACGTGGACTACTACTACGGCGTGCGCGCGGCCGAAGCGCGGCCGGATCGGCCCGCGTACAGCGGGGAGTCCGCCACGCTGCTGCAGGCCGGCCTGCGGCTGGACTACGCGCTGCAGCCCCGGCATGCGGTGTTCCTGGACCTCAGCACCACCCGCCTGCCCGACGAGATCCGCAACAGCCCGCTGGTCGGCCGGTCCAGCCTGTCCAGCGCCACGGTCGGCTACCTCTACCGCTTTTGAAACGGCTCCACCCCCGTTTGGATTTCGAAGGGCGTGTAGAAATCCCATTCCCCCTCCAGGGGACGCCGCGAGCGCCCGGGCAGGGCCCGTTGCGCCGCGTCTGCCGGCATGGCCTGCTCCGCGGCCTTGTGCACCGTGGGTGCCGAGCCGGCTCCGTACTCTGCGGATGGCGCGCAGTGCCGTGGACGGCGGAGATGGCACGCAGCCGGGCCGGGCGCCTGGCCGCCCAGGCACAATGCCGCGCGGCCCGGCGCGGTGCCATCGCGCGGGCGCACCCCGGCGGCGCCCGGCACGCCGCCCCACGACCGCCACCATGAACCGCATTGCGCTGATCGAGGACCACACCCGGCTGGCCGAACTCGTGCGCCAGGCGCTGGCCAACGCCGGCATCGAGGCCGACGTGTTCCACACCATGGGCGCGGCCTGGGCCGCGCTGAGCGACATCCCGTACGGCGTGGCCGTCATCGACCGCGGCCTGCCCGACGGGGACGGGCTGGACCTGGTCCAGCGCCTGCGCGCGGCCGGGCGCACCACGCCCTGCCTGCTGCTCACGGCGCGCGACGCGCTGCACGACCGCGTGCAAGGCCTGGACTGCGGCGCCGACGACTACCTGAGCAAGCCCTTCCCGATGCCCGAACTCATCGCCCGGGTGCGTGCGCTGCTGCGCCGCCCTGCCGTCGTGCAGGCCTTCGCGCCCAGCTTCGGCGACCTGCGCGTCGACCCCGAGCACAGCGCCATGCTCTGCGCGGGCACCGCGGTGGCGCTGCCGGCCGCGGAGCTGCAGATCATGCTGTGCCTGGCCCGCAGGGCCGGCCAGACCGTGCGCCGCTCGGTGCTGGAGGCCGCCGCCTGGGGCCTGTCGGACGCCGTGACGCCCAACGCGCTGGACGTGGCGCTGCACCGGCTGCGCCGCAAGCTCGCGGGTGCGGGCTCCTCGCTGCAGATCGTCAACCTGCGGGGCCAGGGCTATGCGCTGCGTGAAACTGCCGGCACCGCGTAGCCTGCGCGGGCGCCTGCTGGCCGTCTACGGCATCAGCATGGTCCTGAGCGCCACCGTGGTGGGCCTGCTCGTGTTCCTGCTGGCCAAGCCCTTCCTGCAGTACACGCTGCGCTCCAGCGTCGTGCACGTCGCCCACGAGCTGGCCGGCATCGTGGAGTTCGGGCCCGATGGCCAACCCACCGGCTTCAGTGCGCGGCATGTCGAGGCCTGGCTGTTCCCGGCCTTCGCCGACGAGGTCACGGTGCAGATCGTCGATGCCCAGGGCCGCGTGGCATTCCGCCCGACCGCGACGGCAACCGGGCTGGATGGCATCGCCCCCAGCCTGCTGCCGTCGGCCGGCGGCGTGGCGTTCGACCGCGGCGGCGTGGCCATGCATGCGGCCGCTGCACCGGTCGCGCACGGCGGCCGCATCTGGTTCGTGCAGATCGCCACCAGCGACCGGCTCATGCTGCGCCTGCGCGAATCCTTCGGCAGGCCGGCCCTGCACACCGGCATCGTCGTGACATGCCTTGTGTTCCTCGTGACCTTCCTCGTCGCCACGCACCTGACGCTGCAGCGCGTGCTGCGGCCCCTGCGCACCGCAGCCGCCCAGGCGCAACGCATCACGCCGCGCACCCTGGACGCGCGGCTCAACGCCGGCGGCCTGCCGCAGGAACTGTTGCCGCTCGTCGATGCGTTCAACGACGCGCTCGAACGCCTGCAGACCGGCTTTCGCACGCAGCAGGAGTTCCTGGCCAACGCCGCCCATGAACTCAAGACGCCGCTGGCCCTGATCCGGGCCCAGGTCGAACTGGCCCCGGCCGACGCATCCAACGCCTTGCTGCTGCAGGACATCGACCGCATGGCCAGGCAGATCCAGCAGCTGCTGCACCTGGCCGAAGCCAGCGAGCCGCGCAACTACCGCCTGGACGCGTTGGACCCGCAGGCCGCGCTCACGGAGGTCTGCGGCTTCATGGAGCGCGTGGCCGAGCGGCACGGCGTGCGCCTCGTGCTCGAGGTCGACGCGGCGGCGCAGCGCTGGCATGCCGACCGCGGCGCGCTGTTCACGCTGCTCAAGAACCTGCTGGAGAACGCGGTCCAGCACAGCCCGCCGGGCGGCGTCGTGACCGTGCAGGCCCTGGCCGACGGCCTGTGCGTGCAGGACCAGGGTCCCGGCGTGCCGGCGGAAGACCTCGCGCGCCTGTTCGAGCGCTTCTGGCGCAGCGCCGAGCGCCGCGACGACGGCGCCGGCCTCGGACTGTCGATCTGCCTGGAGATCGCACGCGCCCACGGCTGGCGCATCGACGCGCAGCCCGGCCCCGTGGGCCTGCGGGTGCGCGTGGCGTTCTAGCACCATCCTGCAGAACGGCGAGGGCAGCCTGCTGCGCTTTCGCCACCGGCTGGAGCGCCACAGGCGGGCCAGGCAGATGCCCCCTACACCTGCGTGTCCAACACCACCAGCCGCACGATCACCGGCGCCATCTCCGTCTTCATCGCCACATGCGCCGCGCTGACCTGGTAGGCATCGTGCGCGGCGGCATCGGTGAAGCAGCCCACGACGGCCCAGCCCAGCCCCGCCGCGCGGCTGGCCTGGTTGGGGCCGTAGACATACGAGACAAGGCCCGCGCAGCTCGCGCGGACCGCCTCGCAGTGCCGCTCCACGCGCGCATGGAAGGCGGCATCCGCCTCGTTCGACAATTCCATCAACACGGCATGCAGGAACATGCGTCTCTCCTCAATGGGAATGCGGTGCAGACCGCGTGATCACCGTCGCGGCGGATGGGGCCGCCGGCGCTGTTGACGCACGTGGCGCGCTGAGCCGGTTCCAGAGCTGCGTGCCCAGCCCCACCAGCCCCTCACGGAACAGCAGCACGCAGGCGATGAAGATCAGGCCCTGCACGATCAGCACCCACGAACCCAGCGGCGCCAGGTAGTTCTGCAGCGACACGAAGGTGAACGCGCCGACGATGGGCCCCAGCAGCGTGCCCACCCCACCCAAGAGGCTCATCAGCACGACCTCGCCCGAGGCATGCCAGTGCACGTCGGTCAGCGAGGCCACGCCGAACACCAGCACCTTCATGCCGCCGGCCAGTCCCGCCAGCGCGGCCGACAGGGTGAACGCCAGCAGCTTGTAGCGCGCGGTCGCATAGCCCAGCGACTGGGCACGCTGCTCGTTGTCGCGCACCGCGCGGATTGCCTCGCCGTACGGCGACTGCAGCACGCGCACCACGAACAGATAGGCCAGCACGAACACCGCCAGCACGACGTAGTACATGGCCAGCGAGTTCTCCAGGTCCACCAGCCCGAACAGGCGCCCGCGCGGCACGCTCTGCAGCCCGTCCTCGCCGCCCGTGAAGCGCGCCTGCACCGCGACGAAGTACACCACCTGCGACAAGGCCAGCGTGATCATCGAGAAGTAGATGCCCTGGCGCCGGATGGCGATGGCGCCGAACACCAGACCCAGCGCAGCGCCGGCCCCCAGGCCGACCAGCAGGCCCAGTTCGGCCGACAGGCCCCAGCCCTTCATCGCCACCCCGGTCGCGTAGGCGGCCGCGCCGAAGAAGGCCGCGTGGCCGAAGGACAGCAGACCCACATAGCCCAGCAGCAGGTTGAAGGCCGCGGCGAACAGCGCGAAGCACAGCACCTTCATCATGAACAGCGGATAGACCAGCAGCGGCGCCACAAGGGCCGCGGCGCCCAGTGCCCACCAGCCCAGGCGCTGCCAGCGCGCATCCAGGCGCAGCGGCTCGCGCGTGGCCTCGGCCGCCACCACGTTCTGCACCTGCAGCGGCTTGCCAAACAGGCCCGAGGGCTTGGTCAGCAGCACGATGGCCATGATCACGAAGATCACGAAGTTCGAGGCCTCGGGGTAGAACACCTTGGTCAGCCCTTCGACCACGCCCAGGCCCAGGCCGCTGACGATGGCACCGCCGATCGAGCCCATGCCGCCGATCACCACCACCGCGAACACCACCACCACGAGGTTGGAGCCCATCAGCGGGTTGACCTGGTAGATGGGCGCGGCCACCACGCCGGCGACGGCGGCCAGCGCCACGCCCAGCGCATAGGTCAGCGTGATGTAACGCGGCACGTTGATGCCGAAGGACTTGACCGTCACCGGGTTCTCGGTGGCGGCGCGCAGCACCGCGCCCAGGCGCGTCTTCTCCACGAGGAACCAGACCGCCAGGCAGACCACCAGCGACACCGCCACCGCCCAGGTGCGGTACAGCGGCAGGAACATGAAACCCAGGTTGATGCCGCCCGTGAGCTGCTCGGGGATCGCGTACGGCAGGCCCGACACGCCATAGGCCTGGCGGAAACCACCCTCGATCACCAGCGCGAAACCGAAGGTCAGCAGCAGGCCGTACAAGTGGTCCATCTTGTAGGTGCGCGCGATGATGGTCTTCTCGAGCACCACGGCGATGCCGGCCATGATCAGCGGCGCCAGCAGCAGCGCGCCCCAGTAGCCGATGCCCAGGTAGTTCAGCAGCATCCAGGCGACGAAGGCGCCGGCCGTGTACTGCGCGCCGTGCGCGAAGTTGATGATGTTGAGCAGGCCGAAGATCACGGCCAGCCCGATGGACAAGGTGGCGTAGAAGGCGCCGTTGATCATGCCCAGCAACAACTGGCCGAACAGCGCCGTCGACGGCACGCCAAAGATTTCGAACATCGTGTGTGTCTCCGTCAGACGCCCAACAGGCGCTTGATGCGTTCAGGCTGCGCCTTCGCTTGCGCGGCGTCCATCTCGTCCACCACCACGCCGTGGTCCATCACGTACAGCCGGTCGGCCACGCGCGAGGCGAAGTGGAAGTTCTGCTCCACGAGCACGATGGTCTGGCCGCGTGCTTTCAGCATGCGAATGGCGGCTGCGATCTGCTGCACGATCACGGGTGCCAGGCCCTCGGTGGGCTCGTCCAGCAGCAGCAGTTGCGCGCCCGTGCGCAGGATGCGGCCGATGGCCAGCATCTGCTGCTCGCCGCCCGACAGGTTGCCGCCGGAGCTACCCGCGCGTTCGCGCAGGTTGGGGAACAGCGTGTAGATCTCCTGCAGCGACAGGCCGCCCGGCGCCACCACGGGCGGCAGCAGCAGGTTCTCGGTCACCGTGAGGCTGCGGAAGATGGAGCGCTCCTCGGGGCAGAAGGCCAGCCCCAAGCGCGGGATCAGGTGCGCCGCCAGCGCGATGGTCTCGCGGCCGGCGAATTCGACCGAGCCTTGGCGCTTGTCCAGCATGCCCATCAGCGCGCGCAGCGTGGTGGTCTTGCCGGCGCCGTTGCGGCCCAGGATGGTGACCAGCTCGCCCTTGCGCACCTCCAGGTCCACGCCCTGCAGGATGTGCGATTCGCCGTACCAGGCGTTCAGTTGGCGTACCTTGAGCATCAAACGGCCTCCTCGGCATGTTCCACGCCCATGTAGGCGGTGATGACGCGTTCGTCCTTGGAGACCGTGGCGTAGTCGCCCTCGGCCAGGATGGCGCCGCGCGCCAGCACGGTGATGGTGTCGGACAGCTCTGCCACCACCGACAGGTTGTGCTCCACCATCAGCACCGTGCGCTTGGCCGAGATGCGGCGGATCAGCGCGGTGATGCGCGCCACGTCTTCCTGGCCCAGCCCGGCCATGGGCTCGTCCAGCAGCAGCACGCGCGGCTCCAGCGCCAGGGTCATCGCGATCTCCAGCGCGCGCTTGCGGCCGTAGGGCAGTTGCGCGGCGCGCGTCTGCGCCTCGGCCGCCAGGCCCACGGCGTCCAGCAGGCGCAGGGCCTCGTCGTTGAGCGGCGTCAGCGCGCTGTGCGGGCGCCAGAACTGGATGCCCAGGCCGGCCTTGCGCATCAGCGCCACGCGCACGTTCTGCAGCGCGGAGAGGCCCAGGAACACGGCCGAGATCTGGAACGAGCGCACCATGCCCAGCCGTGCCACGGCCTCGGGCGGCAGGCCGGTCACGTCGCGGTCGAAGTAGCGGATGCGGCCACCGTCGGGCGGCAGCACGCTGGTCAGCAGGTTGAAGCAGGTCGTCTTGCCGGCGCCGTTCGGACCGATCAGGGCGTGGATGCTGCCTTCGCGCACGCGCAGCGTCACGTTGTCGACGGCGGTGAAGCCGCCGAAGCGCTTGGTCAGGCCGTCGCAGGCCAGGGCAATGCCATTACTCATGTCTCGGCTCCATGACTTCGCGCGCCGAACACATGCGCGCGACAAGGGTTGCAGGCCGCTGTTCCGAAGGCCGCGGAGCAGGCCATGCCAGGGCACCCGCGGAACTGGCTCTGCCAGGCCGCTGGGTGCGCCCCCCCTCGCGCAGCGGAGGGGGGTTGGCGGAGCGCGCAGCGCGGAGACTGGGGGGTGCCCATCTCTACATCCGGGCCAGCATGCCGCCGTCGATGGCGATCACCTGGCCGTTGATGAAGCGGCCGGCCTTGCCGGCCAGGGTCAGCACCAGGGGCGCGATGTCGTCCGGCTCGGCCCAGCGGCCGACCGGCACGGCCTGCTCGATGAACTGCTGGAAGCCCTCGCGCTGCTGCAGCGCCGTGGTGAAGCCGGTGCGCACGAAGCCCGGCGCCAGCGCGTTGCAGGTGATGCCGCGCGGCCCGTACTCGACCGCGATGGCACGCGTCAACGCCGCCAGCGCGCCCTTGGCCGTGGCATAGGCGGAGATTTCGGGGATGGTGGCCTGGCCGGCCACCGAGGACATCAGCACCACCGAACCCTGGCCGCGTTCGACCATGCCGGGCAGGAAGGCACGGCAGATGTGGAAGGCGCCGTCCACGTGCACGGACTGGATGGCGCGCCATTCCTGCGGCTGCATGGCGGTCAGCGGCTTGCGGTTCTGGTTGCCCGCGTTGCTGACCAGCAGGTCGACGTGCCAGCCTGCGGCCTGCAGCGCGGCCGCGGCGGCATCGACCTGCGCGGCGTCGGCCACGTCGAACACGGCGGCGCGCGCCGTGATGCCGCGCGTGCCCAGGTCCGCCACCGCGGCCGCGGCCTGGGCCGCATCCAGGTCGTTCACCACCACGCGCGCACCGGCACGGCCCACGGCCGTCGCGATCGCGCGGCCCAGGCCACCGGCCGCGCCGGTCACCAGCGCGGTGCGGCCGGCCAGGCCGAACAAGTCTTCGAATTGAGCGCTGTCCACGCGGGTCTCCTTCGCCATGAATTTCTCTTAGGGTAAATCTTCAAAAATCTCACTTAGTGAGTATTGACACAAAAATCATATTACGGAAAAATTTTTGGCAACACAAGCGCTGGGAAACCCCAGGGCTGAGCACACAAGGAGGTGACCCCCATGGCTCTCGAAACCCCCGGCGACCCGCTGGGTCCCACGCGCGGTCCGCTGGACTCGCACTACCTGGACGTGCCCGCGTTGCCGTGGAAGCCCACGCAGGTGCCCGGCATCGACATCAAGGTGCTGATGCAGGACAAGGAGCAGGGCCTGCTGACCGCGCTGTTCCGCTGGCAGCCCGGTACGGTGCTGCCGCTGCACGAGCATGTGGAGGTGGAGCAGTCCTACGTGCTCGAGGGCTTCATCGTGGATGAGGAAGGCGAGGCGCGCGCCGGCAACTTCGTCTGGCGGCCGCGCGGAAACCGCCATGTGGCGCGCGCGCCGGAAGGCGCGCTGGTGCTGAGCTTCTTCCTCAAACCCAACCTGTTCATCGACCAGTTCGCGGGGCAGAAGCTGGAATAGCCCGCCCCCTTCCCCTCACCACAACAGACCCAGGAGACACACCATGCGCACCCTGTCCACCCTCGCCCTCACGGGCACCCTGCTCGCCGCCGGCGCGGCCCAGGCCCAGATCTCCAACGATGTCGTGAAGATCGGCATCCTGAACGACCAGTCCGGCATGATGGCCGACATGTCCGGCAAGGTCTCGGTCGACGTCGTCAAGATGGCCGTGCAGGACTTCGGCGGCAAGGTGCTCGGCAAGCCGATCGAGGTGATCTCGGCCGACCACCAGAACAAGGTGGACATCGGCGTGGCCACGGCGCGCCGCTGGTACGAGCAGGAGAACGTGGACATGATCCTCGACATCCCGAACTCGGCCATTGCCCTCGCGGTCCAGGAACTCACCAAGCAGGCCAACCGGGTCGCCATCTACACCAGCGCCGGCTCGTCCGACCTGACCGGCAAGGCCTGCTCGCCGAACGGCTTTCACTGGACCTACGACACCTACGCCTACGCCTCGGGCGCGGCCGCCGGCATGATGGCCGACGGCGGCAGGAGCTGGTTCTTCATCACCTCGGACTACGCCTTCGGCCATGCGCTGGAGCGCGACGCCGCGGCCATCGTCAAGAACGGCGGCGGCCAGGTGCTGGGCCAGGTGCGCCACCCGATCTCCAGCGCCGACTTCTCCTCGTTCCTGCTGCAGGCCCAGGCCAGCAAGGCGCAGGTGATCGGTCTGGCCAACGGCAGCGGCGACACCATCAACACCATGAAGCAGGCGCGCGAGTTCGGCATCGGCGGTGGTGCGCAGCGCATCGCGGCGCTGTACCTGGGCATCACCGACGTGCACAGCATCGGCCTGCCGATCGCGCAGGACGTGAGCCTGGTCGAGGCCTTCTACTGGGACCAGAACGAGGACACGCGCAAGTGGTCCGAGCGCTTCTTCAAGATGACCGGGCGCATGCCCTCGGGCGTGCAGGCCAGCAACTACGCGGCCACCATGCACTACCTGAAGGCGATCCAGGACGCCGGCACCGACGCGGCCGGCGCGGTGACCAAGAAGATGCGCGAGACCAAGATCAACGACTTCATGACCAAGGACGGCTATATCCGCGAAGACGGCCGCGTGATGCGCGACCTGTACCTGTACAAGGTCAAGAAGCCCGCCGAGTCCAAGCGCGCCTGGGACTACTACCACGTGGTGCGCACCATCCCGGCCGCGCAGGCCTTCCGCGCGCCGGACCCGGCCTGCGCGTTGATCAAGAAATGATGGGCCCTGCCCTGCGGGTCGGCTGCGCGGCGCAGCCGCGCGGCCTGCGGGCCCACGGCATCGCGCCGCTATCATCGAAACCGACATGACGATGGGCCAGTTCGAACCCGTGAGGGAGCAGCGCCGCCACGGCGGCACGCCGATGGCGCGCTTGGGAGCGGCGGAGAATGTGGCCGAGAAAGTGGCCATGAATGCGCCCAGTGCGGCGCTGCTCCTGGCCAGCAATCTGTCCTCCCCTTGCACCGGCGCAGCAGCGGCGCGGTGAGCGATGCCGACAGCCGCCCCCCCCTCCACCGAAGCCTACGCAGCCCCCGACGGCAGCCTGGACAAGATGCTCAGCATCTTGAACCTGTTCAGCGAGGACGTCACCTTCGTCACGCAGGACGACATCATGCGCCACGTGGGCTGCTCGCGCGCGACGGCCTACCGCTACCTCAAGTCGCTGTCCACGGTCGGCCTGATCGCGCCCGTGCATGGCGGCGCCTACGTGATCGGCACGCGCGCGATCGAACTGGACCGGCTGCTGCGCCTGCGCGACCCCATCCTGCTGGCCGCGCGCGAACCCATGGCCGAGGTGGCGCGCAGCCACCGTGTGAACGTGATGCTGTGCTGCTACTACGGCGACAAGGTCATGTGCGCCGACCTGGAGTGGCCCGACACCGGCTACCGCTCCAGCTACGAGCGCGGCCGGCCGATGCCCATGTTCCTGGGCGCCACGGCCAAGGCCATCCTGGCGCACCTCACGCCCTACCAGCAGCGCAACCTCATGCTGTGGCATGCGAACGAGATCCGCGCCGCCGGCCTGGGCGACGACTGGGACAGCTTCCGCGCCAACCTGCGCCGGCTGCGCAAGATGAAGGCCGTGGTGTCGCACGGCGAGATCGACGCCGGACTGGTCGGCATCGCCGCCCCGCTCTTCAGCGCCGACCAGAAGGTGCTGGGCAGCTTCGTGCTGATCGTGCCCAGCGGCCAGGAGCCGGCGCGCCTGGAACAGCTGCAGGAGATCGCAGCGGACGGGGCGGCGCGCGTGACGGCCACGCTCTCGCAGGTCAGCCCGGGCCAGGCGCCCGTGCGCGCCATGCGGCCGCGGCGCGGCGAAGGCTGACACGCCCCTGCCCCTGCGGCGTACCGCGCAGCACGGCAGGGTGCAGTGGCTGCCGGTGGCCGCATGGGACGGCCTGGAACGACATCCCGTGCACCTCCGAGACGGGCCGGGCCATGCCGACGCAGGGGATTGCCTGCGGGGCCTGCGGCCCGGCATCAGTACGATGCGCGCCGACGCACCCCTCAGAAAGGCCGCCATGAGCACAGACAACTCCGCCCCTTACACCGTCCCCACCGCCCCCAGCGCCCCCCATGCCGCCGCGCCCGCGCGCAAGCCCATCGGCCTGCCGCGCCTGGCCGAGCTGCACGCGCGCGGCGAGAAGATCACCATGCTGACCGCCTACGACGCCACCTGCGCCGCCATGGCCGACGCGGCCGGCGTGGAATGCCTGCTCGTGGGCGATTCGGTCGGCATGGTCTGCCAGGGCCTGCCCAGCACCGTGGCCGTGCAGCTGGAGACCATGCGCTACCACACCGAGAGCGTGGCACGCGGCCTGCAGCGCGTGCAGGGCGCGGCCTGGCTCATCGCCGACCTGCCCTTCGGCAGCTACCAGTCCTCGCGCGAGCAGGCGCTGGCCAGCGCCACCGTGCTCATGCAGGCCGGCGCCCAGATGGTCAAGCTCGAAGGCGGCGGCTGGACCACCGAGACCGTGCGCTTCCTGGTCGAGCGCGGCATCCCGGTCTGCGCCCACCTGGGCCTGACGCCGCAGACCGTGCACGCGCTGGGCGGCTACCGCGTGCAGGGCAAGGGCGATGCGGCCGCCGCGCTGCTGCGCGAACAGGCGCTCGCGCTGCAGGACGCGGGCGCCGCGCTGCTCGTGCTGGAGATGGTGCCGGCCGCGCTGGCCGCCGCGCTCACGCGCGAACTGGACCGCTGCGCCACCATCGGCATCGGTGCCGGCCGCGGCACCGCGGGCCAGGTGCTCGTGCTGCACGACATGCTGGGCATGCACCTGGCCAAGACGCCGAAGTTCGTGCGCAACTTCATGGAAGGCAGCGGCAGCGTGCAGGGCGCCATGGCGGCCTACGTGCGCGCCGTGAAGGACGGCAGCTTCCCCGACGACGCGCTGCACGCCTGGTGAGCGGCCGGCCCGTGGCCTGACTGCTGGAGCCGGGCGCCAGCGGCCGTGCTGCCGCTGGCACGCCCGCTGCCGCGGGCGCTACTCGGTCCGCGTGGCGCGCTGCGACGCGTGCCAGTCCAGCAGCCGCCCCTCGATCAGTTCGAGCAGCTGGAACAGCAGCACGCCGAGCAGGCACAGCAGGCCCAGCGCCACGAACACGGTGGGCGTGTCGAAGCTGCCCTGGGCCACCAGGATCACATGGCCCAGGCCCGACTCCCCGGCCACGAACTCGCCGACGATGGTGCCGATCAGCGCGAAGGACACGCCGACCTTCATGCCCGCGAAGATGCTCGGCAGCGCGTTCGGGAAGCGGATCTTCCAGAGCATGGTGGCGCGCGAGGCACGGTTCACGCGCGCCATGTCCAGCATGTCCGGGTCGGTCGAGCGCAGCCCCAACACGCTGTCGATCAGGATCGGGAAGATCGCGATCAGCATCGCGATCGCCACCTTGGGCAGGCTGCCCGTGCCCATCCAGATCACGAACAACGGCGCCAGCGCGACCTTGGGCACGGCGTTCATCGCGATCAGCAGCGAGTACAGCGTGCGGTCCAGGAAGCGCGAGTAGACGATGCCGATCGCCGCCGCCACACCCAACACGATGGCCAGCGCGAAGCCGACCAGCGTGGTGCGCAGCGTGCTCCAGCTCTCCTGCAGCAGGTAGGCCGGTTGCTCCAGGAACTGCTGCCAGACCTTGCTCGGCGCCGGCAGCAGGAACTCGCGCACGCCGAAGCTGCGCACGCAGAACTCCCACAGCGCGAGCAGCACCGCGACGGTCAGCAGTGCCTGCCAGCTGCGCTGGGTGTGCGCCAATAAGCTTTTCATCGTGGGTCCTTGTCAGTGATGCACCGCGCTGCGCGCCACCCGCACCGCACGAAACCGGCTCGCAAGCCGCAGTTCGAGTGGCCGCGGAGCAGGCCATTCCAGCAGACGCCGCGCAACGGGCTCTGCCCGGGCGCTGGCGGCGCCCCTGGAGGGGGATGGAATGGCTACACGAAGTGCGCCATTCAAACGGGGTGGTTTCATTTCAATAAGCGCCGAGCTGGCGGAAGGTTTCGCGGATGCGGCCCACGTAGCGGCCGAACTCGGGCGTCTCGCGCACCTCCAGGCCGCGCGGACGCTCCAGGTCAATGTCCAGGATGTCGGCGATGCGGCCCGGCCCGCGGGCCATCATGACGACGCGGCTGCCCAGGTACACGGCCTCGGAGATCGAGTGCGTGATGAAGACCACGGTCTTGCCGGTCGCCATCCAGGTGCGCTGCAGCTCGGCGTTCAGCGCGTCGCGCGTGAACGGGTCCAGCGCGCCGAAGGGCTCGTCCATGAGCAGCAGCTGCGGGTCCAGCAGCAGCGCACGGCAGATCGACACGCGCTGGCGCATGCCGCCCGAGAGTTCGCGCGGGTAGCGGTCCAGGAAGTCCGACAGCCCGAACAGGGCCAGCAGCTCCCTGGCGCGTTCCACATAGGCCTTGGGTTTGAGGCCGTGGAACTCGGCCGCGGCCAGCACGTTGTGCAGCACGTCGCGCCACTCCATGAGCAGGTCGCGCTGGAACACCACGCCCATGTTCTCGGGCGGCTCCGTGATGGCCTGCCGGCCCAACGCCAGGCGGCCGCTGGTGATGGGCTCCAGGCCGGCCAGGCAGCGCATCAGCGTGCTCTTGCCGCAGCCGCTGGGGCCCACCACCGAGACGAACTCGCCGCGCTGCACGCGCAGGTTCACGTCCTGCAGCGCGGTGACGGGCCGGCGCCCGGCCGTGTAGACCTTGTTCAGGCCTTCGATCTCCAGCAGCGCGGCGTCCTGGGCGGCCTCCTGGGCGGCATCTTGCATGCGGTCCTCAGGCGGAAAGTAGCGCATTGGTGTAGTAGTCCGATGGTTTGTGGCCGGCCTTGATCTGGCCGGTCTGCTCCAGCGAGCGGATGGCCGCGGTCCAGTCGGCATCGGTCTGCTGGCCGAACGGCAGGCCCTTGGCCGAAGGGCTCTCGAAGAACGGCCGGTAGGCCTCGATCTGGCCTTTGAGCACGTCGGCATCCAGCCTGGCGTTGGGCCGCTGCGC
>DATKFT010000519.1:0-2295 GCA_035544335.1 Pseudorhodoferax sp. | reverse complement strand
GCGCGGCCTGCGCGGCGCGCCGGCCCCGGTGCCGCCGGGCGCGCTGGGCTCGCCCTGGGCGCTGCTCGGGTTCCGGCTGGCCGACCTGGTGCGGCTGAGCCTGCCCGACGGCGCGCACTGGCTGGCCTGCGGCGCACAGGCCACGGGTCCGCGTGCGGCGCTGGCCTGGGTCGAGACGGGGCGCGGCCTGCTGCTGCACCACCTGCAGCTGGTCGATGGGGAGGCCGATGGAAGGGCCGGTGCAAGGGCCGACGTGGAGACCGGCGCCGACGACGCGCGCGCGCCCGTGCTGCGCGCGGCCCAGGTGCTGCCGCCCACCGCCTGGAACTTCCATGCCGAGGGTGCCGCCGCGCGGATACTCGCACGCATCGACGCGCGGGCGCCGACGGCCACGCGGGCCGTGGGCCTGCTCGCCGCCAGCCTGGACCCCTGCATGCCGCTGCACCTCGCACCACCGTCCGAACCGTCTGCCGAACCGATGTCCCACGGCGCCAGCGGAGCTGCCCATGCATGAGGCCAGCCTGGCCGGCGGCGTGCTGCGCCTGGTCGAACAGACGGCCGCGCGCGAGGGCTTCACGCGGCTGCTGTCGTTGCGGCTGGAGGCCGGCGAACTGAGCGGCGTGGAGGTGCGCGCGCTGCGCTTCGCGCTGGAGGCGCTGGCGCCCGGCACGCTGCTGCAGGATGCGGCGATTGAGATCGAGCAACCGCCCGGCCAGGCCTGGTGCCTGGCCTGCGCGGCCAGCGTCGCGCTGCGCCAGCGCGGCGACGCCTGTCCGGCCTGCGGTGGCTGGCAGCTGCAGCCCACCGGCGGCACCGAACTGCGCGTGCTGGACATGCGCGTCGACGGCCCCACTGGCCTTCCAGAATGAACACCACGATGAACCAGGAGACCTGCCATGTGTGTCGTATGCGGTTGCAGTGACAGCACGCACCCCCCGCACCATTCCCATGCCCACGCCGATGGGCACGGACACGGGCACGGGCACGGGCATGGCCATGGCCATGCGCCGGCCCCCGTGCAGGCGCTGGACTTCGGCGCCAATGCCGCGCGCGTGTCGGTGCCGGGCCTGGATGCGGCGCGCACGCTGCGCATCGAGACCGACATCCTGGCCGCCAACGACAGCGTGGCGCAGCGCAACCGCGCGCACTTCCAGGCCCATGGCGTCACGGCGCTGAACCTGCTGTCCAGCCCGGGCTCGGGCAAGACCACGCTGCTGTGCGCGACCATCGCCGCGCTGCGCGCGCGCGATCCGGCGCAGCGCATCGCGGTCATCGAGGGCGACCAGCAGACCAGCTTCGACGCCGAGCGCATCCGCGCCACGGGCGCGCCCGCCGTGCAGGTCAATACGGGCAAGGGCTGCCACCTCGACGCGCCCATGGTGGCCGAGGCCTTCGCGCAATTGCACGACCACGACCACGACCACCATCACGAGCACCATCACCACGGCCACGGCCACGGCCACGGCCACGGCCACGGCCACAGCCACGGGCATCACCACCACCACCACGGCGGCGAACTGCTGTTCATCGAGAACGTCGGCAACCTGGTCTGCCCCGCGCTGTGGGACCTGGGCGAGGCGGCCAAGATCGTGGTGCTGTCCGTGACCGAGGGCGAGGACAAGCCGCTCAAGTACCCCGACATGTTCGCGGCGGCCGAGCTCATGCTGCTCAACAAGACCGACCTGCTGCCGCACCTGCGCTTCGACGTGGAGCGCTGCATCGCGATGGCGCGCCGCGTGAACCCGTCCATCGCGGTGCTGCAGCTGTCGGCCACCACGGGCGAGGGCATGGACGCCTGGCTGCACTGGCTGGACCACCGCAGCGGCCGCGGTCATGGCCACGACCATGCCCATGCGCCCGATGCCGACCCGGCCGCGGCGCTGCGCGCACGCGTGGAGCAGCTGGAGGCCGAGCTCGCCCGGGCCCGGGCCGACCTGGCGGGCGCGGCCTGATGCCCGCGGTCCTGGCCCTGGGCGCTTGGCTCAAGAACAGCGCCTGCCTGCTGGCCGACGGCCAGCCGCACTGGTCGGCGCCGCACGGCGACCTGGACAGCGCCGAGGCCTGCCGCGCGCTGGCCGCCTCGGCCGAGGCGCTGCTGCGCCGTGCCGATGGTCTGGGCCGCCCCGTCGTGGCGCTCGCGCACGACCTGCACCCGGACTTCTTCAGCACCCGGCTCGCGCTGCAGCTGGCCGAGCGGCTCGGCGTGCCCGCGCTCGGCGTGCAGCACCACCAGGCCCACATCGCGGCCGTGCTGGCCGAGCATGGCGTGGACGAACCCGTGGTGGGCCTGGCGCT
>DATKFT010000518.1:0-3352 GCA_035544335.1 Pseudorhodoferax sp. | reverse complement strand
GCGTGGACTTGCCGCAGCCCGAAGGCCCCAGCAGCACGTAGCGCTCGGCCGCGTGCACGTCGAAGCCCACGCGGTGCGTGGCGCGCACCACGCGTTCGGGCGTGCGGTACTCCAGGCTCACGCCGTCGACCTGCAGCAGCGGCTGCGGGCTGGCCGCCTGCTGCGGCTGCACGACGGCGCCGGGCCCGCGCAGCGGCACGGCGGAGACGGCGTTGCGAAGCACCAGTTCAGCCATGCTCAGTTCGCGTTGCTGCTGTGCGCGTCGTCGAAGAAATAGTCGCGTGCCGACGCGGGCTTGTTCTTGATCGCGCCCACGCGGTGCATGAACTCCGCGAGGGTGTAGGTGTTCTGCGGCGCGGTCGTGAACTGCACCTCGGGATTCTTGATGATGGACAGCAGCAGGTTGCGGTCGGTCTTGGCGCCCGAGACCTTGAGGTAGATGTCGGCCGCCTTCTCGGGGTTGGCCGTGATGAACTGCGCGGCCTCATTCAGCGCGTCGACGAAGGCCTTGTAGGTCTTGGGGTTCTCGCTGCGGAATTTCTCGGTGGCGTACAGCACGGTCGCCGAGGACGGGCCGCCCAGCACGTCGTAGGACTTCAGCACGATGCGGGCCTGCGGGTTGCCGGCCAGCTCCTGCTCCTGGAACGGCGGGTTGCCGAAGTGGCCCGTGATCTCGGTGCCGCCCTTGATGATGGCGGCCGCCGCGTCGGGGTGCGGCACGGCCACGCTGATCTTGTCGAGCTTGGCGAAGTCCTTGTCGCCCCAGAGCTTGGCGGACGCCAGCTGCAGCACGCGTGACTGCACCGACACGCCCACGGCCGGCACGGCGATGCGGTCCTTGTCCGTGAAGTCGGCGATCGTCTTCACGCTCGGATTGTTGGTGACCAGGTAGTACGGGAAGTTGCCCAGCGAGGCCACGCCCTTGACGTTCTGGCGGCCGCGGGTGCGGTCCCAGATCGTCAGCAGCGGGCCCACACCGGCGCCTGCCACCTCGATGTTGCCCGACAGCAGCGCATCGTTGACGGCCGCGCCGCCCGACAGCTTGACGAACTCCACGTTGATGTCCACGCCCGCGGCCTTGCCGTATTTCTCGATGAGCTTTTGCTCCTGCGCCACGTTGAGCAGCAGGTAGACGATGCCGAACTGCTCGGCGATGCGGATGCGGCCTTCGGCATGGGCGGCGAAGCTGCCGGCGAGCAGCGCGGCGCCGGTGGCGATGGTGGCGAGGCGACGGGTGATGCGTTTCATGGTGTCGAAAATCTCCAGGGTGTGCGAAGCCAGCCCACGGCACTGCGTGGGCAGAAAAAGCGGGAACGGGAAGATCAGAAGGGCGCGTCGCCCTCGATCGTGGTGCGGTAGAGCTTGCGGCGTTCGCTGTCGGGCGTGCCGGCCGCCAGGTGCAGCACCGAGCGGTTGTCCCAGAACACGATGTCGTGCGGCTGCCAGCGGTGGCGCAGCTGGAACTCAGGTTTCGTGCTCGCCGCGAACAGCAGCTCCAGCAGTGCTCGGCTTTCGTTCTCGGGCAGGCCCACGATCCGGGTCGTGAAGTGCTCGCTGACGAACAGCGCCTTGCGGCCGGTCTCCGGGTGCGTGCGCACGACCGGGTGCACGACGGGTTGCACCTCGGCGAGCTGGGCGGGCGTGAGCGCCGGACGCCACGGGCTGCGCGCGCGCAGCTCCTCGTACTTGGCCAGGTAGCTGTGCTCGGCCGACAGCGTGGCCAGGCGCGCCTTCAAGGCCTCGGGCAGCGCCGCGTAGGCCGCATGCTGGTCGGCGAACAGCGTGTCGCCGCCCTCGTTCGGCAGCTCCTGGGCATGCAGCAGCGAGCCCAGGCTGGGCTTGTCCTTGTACGACAGGTCCGAGTGCCAGTAGTGGCCCGCATCGCCCAGGCCGATGGGCTGGCCGTCGACCTTGATGTTGGAGACGATCAGCACCTCGGGCTGGCCGTCCAGCTGGAACTTCTTCTGCACATGGATCTGCAGCGGGCCGAAGCGCCGGCTGAAGGCCACGTGCTGGGACGGCGTGATGCGCTGCTCGCGCAGCACGAGCACATGGTGGTCCAGGTGGGCCCGGTGCAGCCGCGCGAAGTCGGCGTCGTTGAGCGGCTGCGCCAGGTCCAGGCCCACGACCTCGGCGCCGAAGGGCGCGGCCAGCCGGCGGACTTCGAAGGCCTGTGCCGGCGCGTGGCGGGAAACGTCCACCGCGTCGGCGGCGTCAGGGGATGCGGTCAGTGCAGACATGTGTTCGTGGGCAAGGCTTGGGGCGGTTGCCGCACTGTAGGGGCCGGGCCCCGCGCACCCAACGATTGTTTACTTGCTTGCTTATGCACAAAACATCTTTGCAAGCCCCTCGAACCGCACAAGCTTGTTTTCCGCATGCGCTCATGCGGCGCGCGCACAAGGGGCCTGCCCGCGGCCGTGCCAGCCGGACTGTGGCAGCATAGTCGCGTGAGCGACGATTCCAAACCCTCCCCCGCGGCGCAGCCGCGCAATCCCCTGCACGGCCTGACGCTGGAGCGCATTCTGACCGCGCTCGTGGAGCACTTCGGCTGGACTGGCCTTGGCGAGCGCATCCCGCTGCGCTGCTTCACGAGCGAGCCCAGCATCTCCTCCAGCCTCAAGTTCCTGCGCAAGACGCCGTGGGCGCGCGAGAAGGTCGAGAGCCTGTATTTGTTCATGCTGCGCGAGCAGCGGCGCGCAACGGGCGGCTCCCCACGGTGACAGGCCCTGGCGGCCGATGAGGAACGCATGACGGACTTTGGCGAGCATCTGCACGATGTGTTCGAGCGCTTCGGCCGCATCGCGGTGCGGCGCATGTTCGGCGGGCACGGCGTGTTCCACGAAGGCCGCATGTTCGCCCTCGTGGCCAACGAGCGCCTGTACCTCAAGACCGACGCGCAGAGCGAGGCCGCGTTCACCGCGCTGGGGCTGCAGCCCTTCACGTACGCGCGCCAGGGCGCCACGGCCCGCCTGAACTACCACGAGGCGCCGGCCGAGATCTTCGAGGATCCGCAGGAGGCGGCGCGCTGGGCGCGCCTGGCCTGGGAGGCCGTGCTGCGCTCGGGCCGGCCGCCGCGCAGCAGCCGCGCCCCGCGCAACGCCAGACGCTGAGCGCCCATGGCCGACGACGCCCGCGCACGCTACGAAGCCGAGGTCGCGGCGCTGCACGCCAGCGCCCAGCGCATGCTGCAGGCCGGCAGCGCCCCGGAACAGGTGGCGCGCTGGAGCGTGGCGCAGCGCAACGCGCTCAAGCAGCGCTTTCGCGCCTGCACGCCGGCCGACGAGCTCGCGCGGCTGCAGGCCTGGACCCAGGCGCGCTACGGCAGCCCGCTGGGGCCCTCGGCCGAGCAGCT
>DATKFT010000517.1:0-1928 GCA_035544335.1 Pseudorhodoferax sp. | reverse complement strand
CTCTTCAGTGTGTCCCCGGAGGACATTCCTGCTCGCGTCGATGAGATGGTGGAGCGCTTCGGGCTGGTGGACGTCATCGACAGCCTGCCGGCCAGTCTGCCTCTGGGCATACGCCAACGCCTGTCGCTGGCGGTCGCCATGGTGCACAAGCCAGAACTGCTGATTCTGGACGAACCGACTTCGGGCGTCGACCCGGTGGCGCGCGATGCGTTCTGGCGACTGCTCATCGAGCTGTCGCGGCGTGACCGGGTGACGGTCTTCATTTCCACCCACTTCATGAACGAGGCAGAGCGCTGCGACCGCATGTCGATGATGCATGCGGGCAAGGTGCTCGACAGCGACGTGCCCGCCAGACTGGTCGAGAAGCGCGGCGCCAAAACCCTTGAAGAGGCCTTCATCGGCTACCTCGTCGAAGCCGAGGGCGGCACGGCGGCGCCGGCCAGCCAGCCCGGGGCCGCCGATCACGAGGAGCAACCATCGGCGGCGACCGCTGAACACGGCGGGCACGGCTCTGGCGGTTTCAGTCTGCAGCGCATGTTCAGCTATCTGTGGCGCGAGACGCTGGAATTGCAGCGGGACCCGGTACGCGCCACGCTGGCGCTGGGCGGTTCGCTGCTGCTGATGTTCGTGATCGGCTTCGGCATCACCATGGACGTCGAGGACCTGAGCTATGCGGTGCTCGATCGCGACCAGACCACGCTTAGCCAGAACTACACGCTGAACTTGGCCGGATCGCGCTACTTCACCGAGCACGCGCCGATCGTCGACTACGACGATCTTGATCGACGCATGCGCAACGGCGAACTGTCGCTGGCCATTGAGATCCCCCCTGGCTTCTCTCGCGATGTGTTGCGAGGCCAGAACGTGCAGATAGGTGCCTGGATCGACGGCGCCATGCCGCAACGCGCGGAAACCGTCCAGGGCTACGTTCAGGGCATGCACCAGCACTGGCTGCTCGTACAGGCCAGCGAACGCAGCGGTGCCAGCGCCGCAGGCAATGCGAGCGTCGAGACGCGCTTTCGCTACAACCCCGATGTCAAGAGCCTGCCGGCGATGGTGCCCGCCGTGATTCCCCTGTTGCTGCTCATGCTGCCGGCGATGCTGACCGCGCTGGCGGTGGTGCGCGAGAAAGAGACAGGCTCGATCACCAATCTGTACGTGACGCCGGTGACGCGCATCGAGTTCCTGCTTGGCAAGCAACTGCCCTATGTCGGCCTGGCCATGATGAACTTCCTGCTGATGAGCCTGCTCGCGGTCACCATCTTCGGTGTGCCGGTCAAGGGCAGCTTCTTGACCCTGGCGCTGGCCGCGCTGATCTTCTCCTTCGCCGCGACAGGCATGGGGCTGCTCGCCTCGGCCGTCACGCGCAGCCAGATCGCGGCCATGTTCTTCGCCATGATCGGCACCCTGATTCCGGCCACCCAGTTCGCCGGCCTGATCGATCCAGTGTCCTCGCTCGAAGGCTCCAGCAAGTTCATCGGCGAGATCTACCCCGCCACGCACATGATCTCCATCAGCCGTGGCGTTTTCAGCAAAGCGCTTGGCCTGGCCGACGTGACCGGGCCGCTGTGGGCGATGCTTTTGTCGGTCCCGGTCATCCTCGGCGCAGCCGTTTTGCTACTCAAGAAGCAGGAGCGCTGAGATGAGCAGAAGAAACCTGGCCAACATCTACGACCTCGGTGTCAAGGAGCTGTGGAGCCTTTGGCGTGATCCGATGATGCTCGTGCTCATCGTCTATGTGTTCACCGCGTCGGTCTACACCTCGGCCACGTCCATGCCGGAGACGCTGCACAACGCGCCCATCGCCATCGTCGATGAAGACAATTCGGCGCTTTCCCAACGGATTGCCTCGGCGTTCTACCCGCCGCAGTTCACGCCACCGGCCATGATCGACTATGGAAGCGTGGATCCGGGCATGGATGCCGGGC
>DATKFT010000516.1:0-1694 GCA_035544335.1 Pseudorhodoferax sp. | reverse complement strand
TTCACCTACACGGTGTCCGACGGGCACGGCGGCACGGCTTCGGCCACCGTGACCGTCACGGTGGTATCGCTGGGCAACCAGGCGCCAGTGGCGCTGGCCGACAACCTGACGGTGGCCCGCGGCGGGACCGCCACGGTGCTGAGCGGCGGCGCCACCAGCGTGCTGGCCAACGACTCGGATGCCGACGGCGACCCGCTGACCGCCATCCTCGTGACCGGACCGGCCAACGGCACGCTGACGCTCAACGCCAACGGCACCTTCAGCTACACCCACAACGGCAGTGCGACGACCAGCGACAGCTTCACCTACAAGGCCAACGACGGAACGGCGGACGGCAACGTCACCACGGTGACCATCGCGGTCCTGCCATAGCCCGGCATCGCGCCCATGCCGGGCAGAATCCTGGCATCGGCCGCCACCGGCGGCCGAACAGCGCCGTGCCGGTGCGGCCCCGGGTCGTGCAGGCCCGTCCACCCATCCACCCTCGAGGAGACCGATCCGTGATCCAGGTACTGGCCATCATCACCACCCACCCCGGCAAACGCGACGACGTGCTGGCCGCCTTCAACGCCAACCGCGCCGCCGTGCTGGCCGAGGACGGCTGCATCGAGTATGGCGCCGTGGTCGACGCCGCCAACCTGCCGCCGGGCTGGGCCAGCTTCGGTGCCGACACCTTCGTCGTTGTCGAGAAATGGGCGAGCTTCGACGCGCTCAAGGCCCATGCCAAGGCGCCGCACATGGCGGCCTATGGCGCCAAGACCAAGGAGTGGGTGGCCAACCGCGCGATCCACGTGCTGGAACCCGTGGCCGGCTGAGGCCGGGGCAAGGCTGACAAGCAAACGGGGGCTGCGGCCCCCGTTGTTCATTCCATGGCCCAGCCGTGGCTCACGATCAGCGACTGGCCCGTCAGCGCATTGCTCGGGAAGGCCGCGAACAGCAGGGCCACCTCGGCCACGTCGGCCACGGTCGTGAACTCGCCGTCCACGGTGTCCTTGAGCATGACCTTCTTGATCACGTCTTCTTCGCTGATCTTGAGCGTGGCGGCCTGCTCGGGGATCTGCTTGTCCACGAGCGGCGTGCGCACGAAGCCCGGGCAGATCACGTTGGCGCGCACATTGTGCGGGCCGCCTTCCTTGGCCAGCACGCGGGCCAGGCCCAGAAGGCCGTGCTTGGCCGTCACATAGGGCGCCTTGAGCACCGAGGCCAGCTTGGAGTGCACCGAGCCCATCAGGATGATGGAGCCGCTGTTCTGCCGGTACATGTGCGGCAGCACGGCCTTGGTGGTCAGGAAGGCGCCGTCCAGGTGGATGGCCAGCATCTTCTTCCACTCGGCGAACGGGAAGTCCTCGATCGGGTGCACGATCTGGATGCCGGCGTTGCTGACCAGCACGTCCACCGTGCCCCAGGCTGCCACCACCTCGGCCACGCCGGCATTGACCTGCTCCTCGCTGGTCACGTCCATGGCCACGCCCATGGCCTGGTGGCCGGCGGCGCGCAGCTCGGCGGCCGTGGCATCGGCCGCGGCCTTGTTCATGTCGGCGATCGCCACGCGCGCGCCTTCGCGCGCGTAGGTGCAGGCGATCTCCTTGCCGATGCCGCTGGCGGCGCCGGTGACGAGCGTGACTTTGTCCTTGAGCTTCATGGCAGGTCCTTTTCTGGGGAACGGAAGGCGGGAAGGCGAAGCAGGGTTCAGC
>DATKFT010000515.1:0-7750 GCA_035544335.1 Pseudorhodoferax sp. | reverse complement strand
CTGCTCGCGCTCCTGCGAATACGCCTGCGCGTCCTCGAACGCGCCGCGCGCGAGGCCGATGGCACGCGCGGCCGTGTGGGCGCGCGCTTTCTCCAGGCCCTGCGTGGCCAGGTAGAAGCCTTCGCCCTCCTCGCCCAGCAGCGCATCGGCCGGCACGCGAAACTCGTCGAAGGACAGCTCCCAAGTCTTCCAGCCGAAGTAGCCGATCTTGGGGATCGGCGCGCCTTGCAGGCCCGGCGGCAGCTCGCCGCGCTTCTTGGGGATCATGAAGGCCGACAGGCCCTTGTGCTTCTTGCCGGGTGGCGGCGGGCTGGTGCGCGCGATCACCACCAGGTAGTCGGCGCCGTCGGCGAAGGTGCACCAGTATTTGTTGCCGTGGATCAGCCAGCCGTCGCCGTCGCCATCACTGACACGCCGCGCGCGGCAGCCGATGTTGGCCACGTCCGAACCAGCATTGGGCTCCGACAGCGCGAAGGCGCCCAGCCACTCGCCACGCGCCACGCGCGGCATGAGGTCGGCGCGGCGTTCGGGCGAGAGCTTCTCCATGCCCGGCAGGTTGTTGGCGCGTGCGATCAGCGAGGCCACGCTCATCCATCCGCGCGCCAGTTCCTCGGTCACCAGGCAGTACTCGAACACGCCGAGGCCAAGCCCGCCGTATTCCTCGTCGATCAGAATGCCGAAGTAGCCCATCTCGGCCATCTTCTCGCGCAGCGACATCGGGATGTCGCCCTTCTCGGGGTCGAGCTTGTTCGCGACCGGCAGCACCTCGCGCAGAGTGAACTCGCGCGCCTGCTCCTGGATCATGCGGCGCTCTTCGGTCATGTACGAAGCCGTCATGCGGCGTCTCCACGCAGGAACACGAGGTTCGAGCGATGGAACTCGCAGACCAGTTCGTCGCGCTGATTGAAGCCCTGCGTTTGCCAGCCGACGATGCCCATGTCCTGCCGGCTGGAAGACAGCCGCCGCTCCAGCACCGTGGAGCGCGCGAACAGCGTGTCGCCCGGGTAGAAGGGCCGCGCGTGGTGCAGCTTGTTCACGCCCAGGAAAGCGGTGCCGTGCTCGCTCAAGTCCTGCACCGAGAGGCCGAACACGGTGTTGAACACCAGCAGGGGATTGACCGGCGTGTCGGGGTGACCCATCGCGCGCGCCAGCTCCACGTTGGTGTACTGCGGGTTGAAGTGCAGCGTCAGCGTGGTGAACAGCGCGTTCTCGGCCTGCGAGAGCGTGCGGCCCCAGTGGTGCACGAACACGCGACCGGGCTCGAAATCCTCATACCAGTGGCCCTTTTCGCGCGCCTTGGCGCGGGCGATGACGTCTTGACTCATGGTGCGGTTCTCACAAATGGGTGGTCGGGTGCGTTGCCGGGTTGACTGAGCATGGACATCAGCGCGCCGATGTCCTTCATCTGTTCCAGCGCGCCGATGGCACGCACGATCTCCACGGCGCGCGCCTGGCCCACCACGGGCACAGCCAGCGCCATGAACTTGGCGACCAGCCGCACGCGCTGACGCGCGAGGTCGGCGTCGGGCACGCTGCTGTCGTGGTGCGCTTGCAGCGCACGGCCGTCGCGCGCGGCAACGCGGGCGGCGGCGGCCATGCGCGGCCAGTCTTCGGACATGAAGCGAACCTGCACCCGGTCGCGCAGTGCCGCCAGATCTGCCCGGCGCGCGGTGGCATCGGAATAGGCGTCCGGTGCGGCGGTGTCTTCGCCGAACACGGCGAGCGCCGCATTCAGGCGCAGGCTGAACTTGGCTTGCAGGCCGGTGGTGGGTCGCAAGATGTCGCACATGCGCTGCGCGCCGGGCTCGACGTCCAGCTCGATGCTCTCGATGTCGTCTGGCGCAAGCTCGTGCGCCAGGCACAGCGCGCGCACCGCCTCGATGGCCGCATGCGTGCCATAGCAGGCGGCGTGGTACTTGAAAAGGTTGCCGTTCAGATGGCTTCCGCCGGTCGGCGTGGCCAGAGCCGCCCGCGCATCGACGCTCGGGCTCGTGGCCGCGCCGAAGCCCTGCGGCGCTTCCAGCAGATCGGCGCGGCCGGTGAAGCCGCGCGCCGCGAGCTGCGCTCCGGTCACGCCGTTCTCGGCTGCCTTGCCGGCATGCAAGGGCTTGCACATGGTGCCGAACTGCGCCTTCATGCCGCCCGCCTGCGTGCCGGCAATGCCAAGCGCAACGGCGGTTGTCTCACTGTCCAACCCCATCAGCACGGCGGCCGCGCAGGCCGCGCCGAAACTTCCCACCGTAGCCGTGCCGTGAAAGCCGCGCTCGTAGTGCGCGCGGCCCAGGTACTGGCCCACCATGCCCGCCATCTCGTAGCCGGCGGCAAAGGCGCGCAGCAACGCATCGCCGCTGGCGCCGCGCGCCTGCGCCACCGCCAGCGCGGCGGGCAGCACGGCCGCCGTGACGTGGCCCTGTGCGGCCACGTTGGCATCGTCGTAGTCCAGAGCGTGGCCCGCCGCGCCATTGAGCAAAGCGGCCTGCCGCAGGCTGACGCGCAAGGGGCTTCCGACAAGTGAAGCGATGGGCGTACCGCCGTCCTCCTGTGCCTGGGCCAGCAATAGCCGGGTCAGGGGCTCGCGCGAACCCGCCAAGGCGACGCCAGCCCAGTCGAGCACGCACTGCCGTGCCAGTTCGGCCATGCCGGCGTGAAGCGGCGCCTCTGCGACGGCCATCGCGCGCGCCACCAGGGTCTGAGTGACGAGTTCGCCGACGGCGAACGGCGGTGTCTCGGCTGGATCGGTCTTCATGCTTGGCTCCACGCTCTTCTTCTCGGAGGGTCTCTCAAATGTCGCGCTGCGTTGATGTCGCAGCATCCTCTGGAGTCCTCAGTTTTTTTAGCACCGGCAGCAGGTACTCCAGAAACTTCCCGGGGTTCTCAGACATCGGGAAGTGACCCAGTCCTTTCATGCCCGCCCAGGTCGATCCCGCGATCGCCTCGTGCGCTTCCTTGCCCTTTTCCATCGACCCACTCCAGTCGTACTCCCCGGAAAGGATGTGTACCTGGACCTTCTGCGTATCGATGGCAGACGCCTCGTTGCGCAGGTCGTAGTCACTCATGTAGTAATGCAAGTCGCCAGTGAACACCGGAGGCCAGGCTGCGGCGTAGACCTGCGCGGTCTCCTTGCGGTAAGCCTCTGGCGAGGCCGGGCACATCAATGCGTCCATCACGCGGGCCTTGTGTTCGTTGCTCACCTGTGGGTGGCAGAACGGCTGAAGCGCAGGGCTGTCGATATCGAAGTCGACTTTCAGTGCACCTTCCAGCGAAACCACGGCACGCCACTCGTCTGCCTGATGGCGCGCCAGATCCAACGCCAGGACACCTCCGACCGAGCAGCCCATGAAGACGGGTCTATCCAGCTTGAGCGCACGCGACAATGCAAGAGGAACGGATCGGAGAAAGCCGGCAGTGAGCTTGTATTCGCTGGCCCACCACTTGGGACCCACCGGCGGGATGGACTTGCCATGAAAGGGCAGGTCGTACGCGATGAGGCGGAAGTGGTCCGTGATCTCCTCGCACTCGAAGAGATGGCGCCATTGCGAGCCATGGCATCCGGCCGTGTGTTGGAGAAGCATCGGAATGCCCGAGCCCGCTTCTTCGAAGTAGACCCTGTAGTCCTGCCCTTCGAGTTCGAGATGGATGTAGCGCCCGACCGGGCTGTCATAAGTGCCGTTCGGTGCCGCCTTCGTCTGCCCAGTCGATGCCTGCGCGCTGGATGGCCGCATAAGTTCGATGACGCGCGCGATGGCTGGAAGATATTGCGCAAAGGTCAGCGCATCGCCGTCCTGTTGCATCAATCCGGCCTGGATCAAGGGCCACATGTCGTTCATGAACCTCGGCGGCAGTGGCGACAGAAGCGCGGTCCAGACCTCCTCCGAGGCCCCCAGCGTGATGGTGCCAAAGGCGCCCTCTGCGTTGTCAACGGAAGGTTCTCCGTCGTCGACGCGAATCCCTACCGCGGTGGACCCACTCTGGAATCGCAAGCCACCCGTCCAGTGGCGTGCGCCGAGTTTGAATTCGCCGTCTGCTCGGCAGAGAGCGACAAGGTCGTCCGCGGAAAGTTTGAGCAGTCCTGACATGTTGTCTCCTTCGTTGCGATCGCTCGACGAACCATGCAAGCGACCGTTTTTCTACTGCCAACTATGCGCTGAAACGCCCCGCATTGAGTTGATCGAGCCGAGATAGCACGTACGTGATGGACGGCTGCGCTTCGCATCATGGATGTGGCGGCATCACGTATGTGTTGATTACCCCTGACCCGCTTTACACGCTGCCGCGCGGCCCGGAACATCGCGTCGCTCTCGAAGCACGGTGCAGCCCGGCCCTAACACGCCAAGGCGCGCACGCATGCATCCGTTCACGGATGCGCCACAAGATCTAGGAGACATCGACATGCATCGCCCATCCGCATCCGGCCCGGCTTCTTCCACGCGCCGCGACCTGCTTCGCACTGCCGCCGCCTCGGCGGCCCTGGCCGGTGTGCCCACGCTGCTGCGCGCGCAGCAGAGCACCATCAGGATCGGCATGAGCGCTGTTACCACCGGCCGTTTCGCGTACGCAGGTCTGGGCCAGGTGGTGGCCGCCAAGCTGGTGTTCGATCAGGTCAATGCCGCCGGCGGCATCGAAGGCCGCAAGCTCGAGCTGATCGTGCGCGACTCGCGCAGCCTGCCGGAAGAGGCCGTGAAGAACGTGCGCAACCTCATCGGCTCGGAGGGCTGCACGCTCATCATGAGCGCCGAGTCATCGTCGGCTGCTGCCGCCATCAACGAAGGGCTGCGCGACACCAAGGCGGCTTGCTTCCAGCTCAATTCCGAGGCCTCGTCGCTGACGGCCGATCCGAAGAAGTTCAACCCGCTGGTGTTTCGAGTGGCGCGCCAGGGCATTCACGACGCCATTGCGGGCGGCGCCATCGTCTCGCGCATGGCGAAAGAGCGCGGCATCACGCGCTGGGCCACCTGCGCGCCCGACTACGCGTTCGGCCGCGAGACGACGCAGCAGTTCATCGACTACTTCCGCCACTTCGGCGGCAAGATGGACCTGGTGGGCCAGGCCTGGCCCAAGTTCGGCGCGCCCGACTTCACCGACGTGGTGACGCGGCTGCTCTCGTCCAACCCACAGGCGATCTATTCGCTATGCTTCGGCGGCGACCTGATCTCGCTGGTCGAGCAGGGCAATCTCTACGGCCTGTTCAAGGACAAGCTGGCCGTGCTGCCGCTGTACTCCGACTACGGCGTGATCGACACCGTCAAGCAGGCTCCGCCAAACGTGATCGTGCAGAACCGCTACAACCGCGGTTACCCCGACACGCCGGCCAACCGCAAGTGGTATGACGATTACCTCAAGCTGAGCGGCGGTCCGAAACCGCATAACTGGGCCTGGCAGACTGGCGCGGCCGCGCAGTTCATCGTCGACGGGCTGGGTGCGACCAAGGGTGACACCGATCCGGTGAAGGTGGCGACTGCGATTCGCGGCGCCAGCGCGCAGGTGCCTTTCGGCCTGGCCGGCAAGGTGACGCTGCGCGCCGAGGACAACACGCTCATCAACTACCCCATGGCCTACGGCACGGCCATCGGCGCTGAGCCCTTCGTCAAGGACTGGGTGCCAGCGGAATGGAAGGTGATCCTCGAAGAGGAAGCAGCCTGGAAGAAGAAGCAGGGCTACGTCTGAGCGCGCAGGCAACCGTCTCAGGATCAATCCCATGGACTTTGACGCCCTGGCTCAATGCCTCTCGTCCAGCCCCTGCCTGGTCACGCAGGCCACCAGCGGACTGGTGATCGGCCTCCTGATGTTCCTTACCGCCTCCGGCCTCACGCTGGTTTTTGGCGTGCTGGGCATCGCCAACTTCGCGCACGGCGCCTTCTACATGCTGGGCGCCTACATGGCCTACACGGTCTATGGCAACACCGGCAGCTTCCTGCTGGCCGTGGCGGCGGCGGCCCTGTTCGCGGCGGCCTGCGGTGCGGTGTTCGAGCGCTTGGTCGTGCGGCCTCTCAAGGGGGCGGACGTGATGATGCAACTGGTGGCCTGCTTCGCGCTGGTGCTCATCATCGACGACGCGGCCAAGCTGATCTGGGGGCCAGCCGCCGTTTCGCTCGGCGTGCCGGCCTCCATGCGCCTGCCGCCCGTGCAGTTCCAGGGCGGCGTGGTGCCCGTGTTCTACCTGGTGCTAATGGCGCTATCGGCGGCCTTCGGGCTGGCCATCTGGTGGCTTATCGCGCGCACGCGCTTCGGCATGACCATGCGCGCCGTGGCCGAGCTGCCATCGATGGCTTCCGCACTCGGCAAGAACGTGAACCGCTATGCCAGCGCCGTGCTCGCGCTGGGCTGCGGCCTGGCCGGTGTGGCCGGTGCGCTGGCCGCGCCCATGCGCGCCATCCTGCCGGGCACGGGCCTGTCGATCCTGCTCGAATCCTTCGTCGTGGTGGTCATCGGCGGCATGGGTTCGATTCCGGGTGCGCTGGTGGCGGCACTGCTGCTGGGCTTCACGCGGTCTTTCGGCTCCATCGGCTTTCCGCTCTTCACCGAAGGCCTGATGTTCCTCTTCATGGTGGCCGTGCTGGTGCTGCGGCCACAGGGCCTGTTCGCACGTGCGGTCCGCACCCACTGACCGGAAGCAATTCATGAACAACGCCACGTCGCCCGGCCTTGCGCGCCTGTTGCCCCTGCTGCACCTAGCACCGCTTCTGCTGCTGGCGCTGCCCTGGTTCACACAGGCCGGCGGCACGCTGGACCGCATTTCCTTCGTGCTGGTGTACGGCCTCTTTGCCATGTCGTTGAATCTGCTGGTGGGCTACACCGGCCTGGTGTCCTTCGGACATGCGATGTTCTTCGCGTTCAGCGCATATGCTTTCTGCCTTCTGCTCGGCGCCGGATGGGGCATGGTGCCGGCGATGCTGGGCGCGGTCGGTGCTTCCACGCTGCTGGCCTGCGTGATCGGTGCCGTGTGCGTTCGTCTGCACGAGACCTACTTCTCGTTCATCACGCTGGCCATGGCCATGCTTCTCTACAACATGATCGAGATCTGGGCGCCCCTGACCGGCGGCGACCAGGGTCTGACCGGCATGGTGAGACAGGCCACGCTGTTCGGCGCCAACCTGTCGACCGGCCTGTCGCGCTACCAGTTCATCGCCGCTGTTTTCTGTGTGTCGGCCTTTGTCATGTACGCGCTGGTGCGCTCGTCCTTCGGCGCCACGCTGCGCATGGTGCGCGACAACGAACCGCGCTGCGCCTACCTGGGCGTGAACGTCTACGCGACCAAGCTGGCCGCCTTCATCCTCGCGGGCCTGTTCGCGGCCGTGGCTGGCGTGCTGGCCACGCTGCTGGTGTCGGGCGCCTACCCGACGATGGCCTTCTGGTCGACCTCGGGCGACGCTATCTTCGCCATCCTGCTGGGCGGCTCGCGCGTGTTCTACGGCCCGCTGGCCGGTGCGCTGCTGCTGCGCCTGCTGGTGGACGGCACCACGCGCTACACGGGCAACACCAGCCTGGTGTTGGGCATGCTGATCCTGGCCATCGTGCTGCTGGTGCGCAAGGGGCCGGTGGACTGGCTGAACGAATGGTGGCAGGGGCGCAAGGCCCGCCCGGCGCGCCGCACCACCCGCACCGCCCACACGGGTCATACCAACGCCGCCGTGCCAGCGGTCGATGCGGCCACAGAGGCTCGGCCATGCTGAACCTGCGCCACGTCTCCAAGTCCTTCGGCGGCAACCACGTGATCCAGGACGTGTCGCTGGACTTCGCCACCGGCAGCCTG
>DATKFT010000514.1:0-3845 GCA_035544335.1 Pseudorhodoferax sp. | reverse complement strand
AACGCGCCACCGTCAAGGCCATGGGCACGGCGGGCCGGGCCATCCTGACCGTCAGCGTGCTGCCCACCATGGGCGCCTCCTGGCTCATGCCCAAGCTCGCGCGCTTCGTCGAGAGCAACCCGGACATCGACATCCGGCTGCTGACCTCCATCGAGCCCGCCAACCTGCAGTCCGGCGACGTGGATGCGGCCATCCGCGTGGGCTGCCTGCCCGGCGCCAGCTACGGCCACGCACACCCGCGCATCGAGCTGGACATGGTCACGGGCTGGAAGGGCGTGCGCGCCGAATACCTGCTGCCCGACGTGCTGGTGCCCGTGATGTCGCGCAAGCTGCTCATGCAGGGCGCCGCGATCGCCAGGCCGGCGGATCTGCTGCAGTACCCGCTGATCCACACCGCCAGCCGCAAGTACGCCTGGGGCGACTGGCTGGGCGCGCATGGCGTGGCGCTCGGCGACCAGGGGAACGCGCTGGACTTCGGCCACTTCTTCATGGGGCTGAAGGCCGCGGCCGACGGTCACGGCATCGCCATCGTGCCCTCCGTGCTGCTGCCCGACCTCTCATCCACGGGCGAGCTGGTATGCCCGCTGCCAGCCGACATCCGCAGCGCGGGCAACTACTACCTGCTCACGCGCGATGCGGGCTCGCCCGACTCGCCGACGGGCAAGTTCCGCGACTGGCTGGTCGACGAGGCGCACCGCTCCGAGGTCTACGACACGCTGGAGTTTCCGGACCCGGCAGCCGAACGCGGCTGAGCGCGGCAGAGCGAGGCAGAGCGGGCGGGAGCGGCCTGCGCCTGCACGGCGCGGGTCCGGCCTTCAGGTGCCGATGGCCAGCGGCGCGGACATCTTGCGCAGCAGCGCCACCGCGCTGCGCGCCGTGATGCGGCCGGTCTTGGGGTTCTCGCTCGGGATGTTCTCGATGGTCATCGACAGCGTGGCGCTGTCGGAGTCCACCGTGATGGTGTGCGTGTTGCGCGTGACGCCAGGATCGGCCCAGATCTCCATCGTCGTGCGGTCCGGCCCGATGCCGGCCAGCGACAGACCCACCGCGACATTGACATTGGCCGGAAAGCCCGCGATGGCTTCGCGCGCCGAGCCCGCGAAGATGCGCAGCGGCTCGGTGATGCCTTCGATCTCGATGCCGTGCTGGGCCAGGTAGGGCGCGCCCAGCAGGCCCTTGACGGGCTTGCGCGTGACCATGGTGACCGAATGGATCGTGCCCTGCGCGGCCGCGTTCAGCGCATCCAGGCCCAGCAGCGCGCCGGTCGGCACGAGGATGCGCCCGCCGGTCCGCGCCGCGAGATCGACCACGTCGGGATGGTCCAGCAGCGCGCCCGAACTCAGCACGACGAGCTGCTTGCCGGCCTCGAGCACGGGCCGCGCGATGTCGCCGAAGATCGCGGCCGGCGCGCACTCCACGACGATGTCGCAGTGCTGCGCGAGCGCGTGCAGCGGCACCACCTCGGCCGCGATGCCCGCCTGCTGCAGCCAGTCCCGTGCCGCCTGCGGGTTGCGCGTGGACACCGCCGCCAGGGCGGCGCCGGGCACGCCCTGGTGCAGGGCCTGCGCCAAAGCCTTGCCGATCGTGCCCAGACCGGCGATGCCGATCCTGTGTTGTCTTTCCGACGTCGTCGCCATGAATGCCTTCAGATGTGAGTGAACGAAACGGCCGCATCCTAGGCAGCGCCCGGCGCCCGGACAAACGATCTTTGGTGCATTCATGCATGAGTTTTGGTGTGCCTTGCACCAAAACGATTCGCACACCCCTCTCTCTGCGACCGACGCTAGTGCATGATTTTTTGTAATCCATGGAGGCCGAATAAATAGCTTGTTGGCGTGCCGACCCGCGCCCTACATTGGCCGCGCCGTGCCGTTGGCGCACCGCAAGCAAGCACAAGGAGATTTGGCTCATGGATTTGGGATTGAACGGCAAGGTCGCACTGGTCTCGGGCGCAGGCGGCGGCCTGGGCTCGGCGATCGCAGGGGCCCTGGCCCGCGAGGGCACCTGGGTCGCGGCCTGCGACCGCGACCCGCAGGCGCTCGACGCCGTCGGCGCGCAACTGCAGGCCCAGGGCGCGCGCTTTGCGCTGGTGCCCATGGACCTGTCGCGGCCCGAGCAGCTGGGCACGGCGGTCGCGCAGATCGCGCGGGATCTGGGTTCCGTGGACGTGCTGGTCAACAACACCGGCGGCCCACCGCCCAGCCCGGCCAGCGGCATCGCGCCGGACACCTGGCGCAGCCAGTTCGAGCAGATGGTGCTGTCGGTGGTCACGCTGACCGACCTCGTGCTGCCCGGCATGCGCGAGCGCGGCTGGGGCCGCGTGATCACGAGCACCTCGTCCGGCGTGGTCGCGCCGATTCCCAACCTGGGCCTGTCCAACGCGCTGCGCATGTCGCTGCTGGGCTGGTCCAAGACGCTGTCGCGCGAGGTGGCGCCATGCGGCATCACGGCCAACGTGGTGCTGCCCGGCCGCATCGCCACGGCCCGCATCGACCAGCTCGACCATGCCCGCGCCGAGCGCGAGGGCCGGCCCGTGCAGGAGGTCGTGCGCGAGAGCACGGCCTCGATCCCGACGGGCCGCTACGGCCGGCCCGAGGAGTACGGCGCGGTCGTGGCCTTCCTCGCCAGCGCGCAGGCCTCGTACCTGAACGGCTCGGTCGTCCGCGTGGACGGCGGCCTGATCCCCAGCATCTGAAACAGCAACGACAAGGACCATCGGCATGAACGCCCAGCACAAAGAAGACATTCGCCAGCGCTACCTGCGCGTGGACAGCTCCAACGTGGCCGACGTGCTCGACGAGCGCGGCCTGCTCGACCAAGGCCTGGCGCCCGAGTTCGCACCCTACCCCGCGTCGGCCGGCCGGCTGGCCGGCTGGGCCTACACGATCCGCGGGCAGATGACGCCGTTCCCCATGGGCGGCGACGCCGACAAGATGGCGGCCTGCCAGGGCCTCGCCGCGGGCGAGATCAGCGTCTGGAGCGGCGACGGCGAGGGCATCTGCTACTTCGGCGAGCTGATCGCCATCGGCATGAAGGAGCGCGGCAGCGTCGGCGCGCTCGTGGACGGCGGTGTGCGCGACGTGCGCTGGATCGCCGAGCAGAACTACCCCGTCTACGCGCGCTACCGCACGCCCGTGCAGTCGATCGGCCGCTGGAAGGTCAACGGCTGCCAGGTGCCCGTGCTGCTGCGCGGCGCCACGTCCAAGTTCGTGCAGGTCAACCCGGGCGACTTCATCCTGGCCGACGAGGACGGCGCCATCGTGATTCCCGCAGGCCATGTGGAGCCCGTGCTGCTGCAGGCCGAACGCCTGACCGAGAAGGAAAGCGCGATCCGCCGCGAACTCAAGGCCGGCCTGCAGCTGGCCGACGCGCTCAAGAAGTTCGGCCACGTCTGACCGGCCAAACCCACCCACGCACAACGACCAGGAGACCGTCACCATGTCCTTTTCGACCTTTCCGTCCCGCCGCGCGGTGCTTGCCGGCGGCCTCGCGGCCGCGGCGGCCGCGACCCCGTTCATCGCCCGCGCATCGCAGAAGCTCGTCGTGCGCATGGACCTGTCGCCCTGGGGCGTGCAGGCCGCCATGCAGCTGGCCAAGCAGAAAGGCTGGTTCCAGGAAGCCGGCCTGGACGTGGAGGTGCAGGACGGCACCGGCACCATCTCCACGCTGCAGCTGATCGGCAGCGGGCGCGTCGATGTCGGCCAGGTGCAGCTCGGGCCGATGATGGTGGCCAAGGAAACGCTGACCGACCTGGTCTCGTTCGCGGGCTTCGTGCGCACCGGCGACCTGGCCGTCATGACGGACAAGAAGCTGGGCATCACCAAGCCGGCCGAACTGGTCGGCAA
>DATKFT010000513.1:0-15869 GCA_035544335.1 Pseudorhodoferax sp. | reverse complement strand
GCCAAGGAGATCGGCCCGATCGCCAAGCCCAAGGACATCCGCTTCGGCGACAACCTGCCCAAGACGCGTTCGGGCAAGATCATGCGGCGCCTGCTGCGCTCGATCGCCAAGGGCGAAGCCATCACCCAGGACACCAGCACCTTGGAGAACCCGGCCATCCTCGATCAGTTGGCGCAAGCCAATTGACCGGGGGGCGCCGCAGGCGCCGGCGCGCAGCGCCATGGCCGGATTCGACGGCACGCACATCGCCGCAGGCGGCGTGATGTGCCGGCAAACCCTGCGATCCCGGATCCGTTGGCGCAGCCCAACGGATCCGGGCAGCCATGGCCGGGGGCGCGCCGCTCCGCCGTCCTGGACCCGCTGACGCAGCCCAACGGACAAGACCTGCGCTGCTCTCGATTCCAAAAACTTGGACATTTCGTTCCGAATCCGCTACAAATCGACCCTTGCCGCGCTGCGTGCAAATCGACGCGTCCGGCGAACGCATGGCGCGGGTCCTGCGCAACCCATGCGCAACGGAGATGGACGATGTCGGATCTGACCCTGGTCGCGGCGGCCGCCGCGCTTGCCGTGTTGCTGTTGTGGCGCGCCGCGCGGCCACGCCTGCGCACGGTCGCGGATGCGCGCGCGGTGGCCGCCATGGCCTTTGCGCAGGGCGGCGGCGGGGCGCCGACCGACCTGCACCACTGGCCGGCCCAGGACCGCTTCGATTTCGAGATCGTCGAATCCGAGAGCTGCCAACAGGCCTTGCGCAGTGCCATGCAGTTGCACGGTCCGCATTGCACGGCCACCTTGTACACGGGCAAGGAGGTGGGAGGGCGGGTCGAGGTGCGTGTGGACGAGCACCGCGTCGGCTTCCTGTCCGACGGGGATGCCTCGCGCTTCCAGCGCCGCCTGGCCTACGAGGGCCGGCCTGGCCAGACCAGCCAGTGCGGTGCGCGCATCGTGTCGCGCAGCGACGGGGCGCGCCAGACCTGGGCCATTTTGCTGGACCTCAAGCCGTTTCGGCATTGAGCGGCGCCCGCTGGGCGCCACACGCGGGCAGGCCGGTCGGCAGGCAGGCCACGCAGCCGCCGGCAAGGTGCCAGCGGCCCCTCGCTCAGGCGCGGCCCGGCAGCAGCAGGCGCCGGCGCGGCGCGGGTTCGGGCAGCGCCAGCTGCGCCTCGCGCGCCACGCGCACGCAGTCCTTCAGGTGTTCTTCACCGAGGAAGCGGATCGCGCTGTAGCCGATCAGCGCGGACAGCGCCTGGCCTGCGAACGGCACGTACTTGGACGCCTGCTTGGCCGTGAGCCGCATGCCCACGGCGGCGGCGGCCTTGAGCACGAGGTCCCGCGTGATGAACTTGCCGATCAGCACCGAGCCCACCATGTTGACCGCCTTTTGCACGCGGTCGCGCTGCTGCGGCTCCAGACGGCCGATCTGCTCGGGCGTGAGGCCGAACTCGGTGCTGATGGCTGGAATCAGCCGTGACAGCACCGCTGCGTCGACGGCCCAGTCCAGGCCCGGCACCGGCACGGCGCTCGCGGCGGCGGCCACCATGGCCTTGCTGTGCAGCAGCCGGCGGCCACGTCGCACGGCTTGCACGAGTCGGGCGTCGCCCTGCGCCAGTTGCAGCGCCGTGCTCATGGGACGCTACTTGCCCTTCACGAGGCCGTAGATCAGCAGCAGCACCACCGCGCCGACGATGGAGGCAATCCAGCCTGCCGGCGCGCCGGGCAGGTACCAGCCCATCTTCTGGCCGGCCCAGCTGGCCAGCAGCGAGCCGCCGATGCCCAGCAGCGACGTCATGATGATGCCCAGCTTGTCGTCTCCGGGCTTGAGCGCACGGGCCAGCAGGCCCACGATGAAGCCGACGATGATGGTGCCGATCAGAGAGAACATGGTGTATGCGGTCGAAGTGAAGGCCGGGCCAATGTAACCCAAGCGCGGCCCCGGCCTTGTCAGGAAGTTTCCAGCTGCTCCGACAGGCCCAGCCACTCTTCCTCCTGCGCGGCGAGCTGGTCTGCGACCTGCTTGAGCCGGCGTCCGGCCTCGGCCATCTCGCTGGGGGCCAGCGGCTGGGTGAGCCGTTGTTCCAGCGCCGCCTTTTCCTCGGTCAGGCTGGCCATGCTGCGGTCCAGCTTCTCGATCTGCTTCTTGAGCGGGCGCAGGCGCTCGGCCTGCTCCTGGCGGCTCTGGGCGTCCTGCTTGCGCTGGGCCGACGCGGGCGCCGGTGCCGGCGTGGCAGCGGCTTTGAGTGCGGGCACCGCCTTGAGCTCCTCGCGCAGGCGCTTGGACTCCTCGAGCAGGTAGCGCTGGTAGTCGTCCAGGTCGCCGTCGAAGGGCTCGACGCCGCCGCGCGAGACCATCCAGAACTCGTCGCAGACCGAGCGCAGCAGGGCCCGGTCGTGGCTGACCAGCATGACCGTGCCCTCGAACTCGTTGAGCGCCATGGTCAGTGCCTCGCGCGTGGCCAGGTCCAGGTGGTTGGTCGGCTCGTCGAGCAGCAGCAGGTTGGGGCGCTGCCAGACGATCATGCACAGCACCAGGCGGGCCTTTTCGCCGCCGCTCATGCTGCCCACGGCCTGCTTGACCATGTCGCCGCTGAAGTTGAAGGTTCCGAGGAAGCTGCGCAGGTCCTGCTCGCGCGTGCCCTGGCCGGCAAGCCGGCCGGCCGCCGTGGTCTCCTTGACCAGGCCGATCATGTGCTCCAGCGGCGTGTCGGCGGGGTGCAGCACGTCGAGTTCCTGCTGCGCGAAGTAGCCGATGTTCAGGCCCTTGCCCTCCAGGATCTCGCCCTGGATGGGCTTGAGTGCGCGCGCCACCGTCTTGACCAGCGTCGACTTGCCCTGGCCGTTGGCACCCAGGATGCCGATGCGCTGGCCGGCCAGCACCGACTTGTTGACCTTTTGCACGATGACGGTCGGGCCGGTGCCCGCGGGCGCGTCCTGCGGCGGCGGGTAGCCGAAGGTGGCGTCCGACATCGACAGCATCGGGTTGGGCAGGTTGGCCGGCTCCTTGAACTCGAACGTGAACTCGGCCTCGGCCAGCAGCGGCGCGATCTTCTCCATGCGGTCCAGCGCCTTGACGCGGCTCTGTGCCTGCTTGGCCTTGCTGGCCTGGGCCTTGAAGCGGTTGATGAACTTCTGCAGGTGGGCGATCTTGTCCTGCTGCTTGGCGAACGAGGCCTGCTGCAACTCCATCTTCTCGGCGCGCATGTCCTCGAACTTGGTGTAGTTGCCGCCGTAGCGGTTGAGCTTGGCCGCCTCGATGTGCACCGTCACGTCGGTGATGGCGTCCAGGAACTCGCGGTCATGGCTGATCACCAGCAAGGTGCCCATGTAGCGCTTGAGCCAGGCTTCCAGCCAGACCAGCGCGTCCAGGTCCAAGTGGTTGGTCGGCTCGTCGAGCAGCATCAGGTCGGACGGGCACATCAGCGCGCGCGCCAGCTGCAGACGCATGCGCCAGCCGCCCGAGAAGCTGTTGACGGGGTTGTCGAGCTCGGTGGTCTTGAAGCCCAGGCCCAGGATCAGCGCCTGCGCGCGCGCCTGCGCGTCGCCCGAGCCCGCGTCGTACAAGGCCATGTAGGCATTGGCCATGCGCTCGCCGTCGTCGGAGGCCTCGGCGGCGGCCACCTCCTGCTGTGCGGCCAGCAGCGTGGTGTCGCCTTCGATCACGAAGTCGGTCGCGCTCTGCTCGGTCTCGGGCATGTCCTGGGCCACCTGGGCCAGGCGCCACTGCGGCGGCACGTAGAAGTCGCCGCCGTCTTCGTGCAGCGTGCCGTTGAGCAGCGCGAACAGCGTGGACTTGCCCGCGCCGTTGCGGCCGACCAGGCCGACCTTCTCGCCGGGGTTGATGGTGACGCTGGCGCTGTCGAGCAGCACTTTGGCGCTGCGGCGCAGGACGACGTTCTTGAGGGTGATCATGGTGAACCGGATCACCACGCTGCGGTGATCGAAAGGATTAAAGGAGGCTGAGTGCTTCGCGCGTCACCAGCAGCACCTGGTCTGCGCCAGCGCTGGTGTCCAGCCACACGACTTCGAGGGCAGGGAATGCCGCCTCGAAGTAGGGGCGCTCATTGCCGATTTCCAGCACCAACACCGCGAAAGGGGCCATTTTCGCAGAAAGCTCTTGCAGCAGTCTGCGCACGAAGTCCATCCCGTCTTTCCCGCCTGCCAGCGCCAGCGCCGGCTCGGCCCGGTACTCGGCCGGCAGGGTGGCCATGCTGTCGCTGTTCACGTAGGGCGGGTTGCACAGCACCAGGTCGAACGGGCCGGAGAGCTGGGCCAGGCCATCGGACTCGACCAGCGTGATGCGTTCGGCCAGGCCGTGCCTGTCCACGTTGATGCGGGCCACGGCCAGCGCGTCGGTCGAGATGTCCGCGGCCTCCACCTGCACTTCGGGCCAGGCCATGGCGGCCAGCACCGCCAGGCTGCCGTTGCCGGTGCACAGGTCGAGCACGCGGTGCGTGTGCTCGCCGAGCCAGGGGTCGATGCTGCCCTCGGCCATCAGTTCGGCGATGAAGGAGCGCGGCACGATGGCGCGCTCGTCCACGTAGAAGGGCACGCCCTGCAGCCAGGCTTCGCGCGTGAGGTAGGCCGCAGGCTTGCGGCTGGCGATGCGTTCGTCCAGCAGCGCGGCGACTTGGGCCTGGGCCTGGTCGTCGACGGGCTGTTCGGCCACGGCATCCAGGTCGTCCAGCGGCAGGCCCAGGCGCCACAGCACGAGCCAGGCGGCCTCGTCGAACGCGTTGAGCGTGCCATGGCCGAAGGCCACGCCGGCCTGCTCCAGCCGCTGCGCCGCGGCCTCGATCGTCTGCAGAACCGTGCTCATCGCAGCGACCGGTCCAGCCGTTCCAGCACGCCGCGGTAGATGTTCTTGAGTGGGGCGATGTCGGCCACGCGCACGTTCTCGTCGATCTTGTGGATCGTGGCGTTGGGCGGGCCCAGCTCGATGACCTCGGGGCAGATCTGCGCGATGAAGCGCCCATCGCTGGTGCCGCCCGTGGTCGACAGTTCGGTGGAAAGGCCGGTCTCTGCCGCGATCGCGTCGCGCACGGCATCGACCAGCGGACCGGGCGTGGTCAGAAAGGGCAGGCCACCCACGACCCAGTCCAGCCGGTACTCCAGGCCATGGCGGTCCAGCACGGCGCGCACGCGCTGCTGCAGGCCTTCGGCCGTGGACTCGGTGCAGAAGCGGAAGTTGAAGTCGATCACGACCTCGCCCGGGATCACGTTGCTGGCGCCCGTGCCGCCATGGATGTTGCTGACCTGGAAGCTCGTGGGCGGAAAGAACGCATTGCCGGCGTCCCATGCGATGCCGGCCAGCTCGGCCAGCGCGGGCAGGGCCTGGTGGATGGGGTTGCGCGCGAGCTGCGGGTAGGCGATGTGGCCCTGGATGCCCAGCACCGTGAGCCTGCCGCCCATGGTGCCGCGCCGGCCGTTCTTGACCATGTCGCCGGTCTGCTCGACCGAGGTCGGCTCGCCGACGATGCACCAGTCCAGTTTCTCGCCGCGCGCGCGCAGGCGTTCGCAGACCACGACCGTGCCGTCGCGCGCAGGGCCTTCCTCGTCGCTGGTCAGCAGCAGCGCGATGGACAGCGCGGGCGCGGGCGTGGCGGCCAGGAATTCCTCGGTGGCCACGACGAAGGCCGCCAGCGAGGTCTTCATGTCGGCCGCACCGCGGCCGTAGAGCCTGCCGTCGCGGTGCGTGGGCGTGAACGGATCGCTGGTCCACTGCGCGAGCGGCCCCGTTGGCACCACGTCGGTGTGGCCGGCGAACACCAGCGTGCGCGGCTGCGCTGCACTGCCGGCGCGGCGGGCCCACAGGTTGCGCACGCGGAAGTCGTCGGGGCCGCTCACGATGGATTCGCAGGCGAAGCCCAGCGGCGCCAGGCGCTCGGCGATCAAGGCCTGGCAGTCGCCGTCCTCGGGTGTGACGGAGGGGCGGGCGATCAGCTGTTCGGCCAGGCGGAGGGTGTCGTGCATGGGAGGGGAAATCAGTGCTTCACGTCCAGCGTGATCTCGGTGAAGGAGGGCTCGTCGTCCGCCTGGGTGGGCGCGGCGGCTGTGCTTGCGCTGCGCGTGAAGTCGTTCTGCAGCCGCCACAGCAGGTTGGTGGCCGAATCGGCGTGGGAGAGGCCTTCCTGGCGCTCGATGACGCCTTCGGTCACGAGGCGCGCGATGTCGGCCTCGAAGGTCTGCGAGCCCTCGGCGATGGACTTCTCCATGGCCTCCTTGACGCCGGAAAAGTCGCCGTGCTCGATCATCTCGGACACCAGCGCCGTGTTCATGAGGATCTCGACCGCCGGCACGCGGTCGCCGCGCGTGGTGCGCAGCAGGCGCTGCGAGACCACGGCCTGCAGCACGGCCGCCAGGTCGCCCAGCATGGTCGGGCGCACCTCGACCGGGTAGAAGTTCAGGATGCGGTTGAGCGCCTGGTAGCTGTTGTTGGCGTGCAGCGTGGCCAGGCACAGGTGGCCGGTCTGGGCGTAGGCGATGGCGGCCGACATGGTCTCGCGGTCGCGGATTTCGCCGATCAGGATCACGTCCGGCGCCTGGCGCAGCGCATTCTTGAGCCCCACCTGCAAGGACTGTGTGTCGGTGCCGATCTCGCGCTGGTTGACGATGGACTTCTTGTTCTTGAACAGGAACTCGATCGGCTCCTCGATGGTCAGGATGTGCCCGCTCTGGCGCTCGTTGCGGTGGTCCATCATGGCCGCCAGCGTGGTCGTCTTGCCCGCTCCGGTCGCGCCCACCACGAGCAGCAGCCCGCGCCGGCGCATCACCAGGTCCGCGAGCACGGGCGGCACGTTCAGTGTCTCCAGCGAGGGGATGTCGGTGTTGATGTAGCGCACCACCACCGCATAGGTGCCGCGCTGGCGCATGGCGCTCACGCGGAAACGCCCCACGCCGGTCAGCGAGACCGCCGTGTTGAGCTCGCCGGTGCTCTCGAGCTCGTGCAGCTGCTGCTCGGGCACGACCTCGGCGAGCAGCTTGTACGGCGCGTCGAACGGCATGATCTGGCTGTTGATGGGCACCGTCAGGCCGTTGATCTTGATCTGCGCCGGCGCGTTGGCGGACAGGTACAGATCGGAGGCCTTCTTCTCCTGCATCAGGCGCAGGATGCGTTCCATCGTGCTCATGGTCGACCTCCGGAAGCTGCAGGGCAGGGCGGGTGCGCCGCCAGGCCACCACGCATGCCCGCGCGCGCGCCCGCAAGGCGGCACAGGATGCGGAGCGGCTGGCGCAAGGGCATCAGTCCCGCAGCAGGTCGTTCAGGCTGGTCTTGGCGCGGGTCTGCGCATCGACCGTCTTGACGATGACCGCCGCATAGGTGCTGTAGGCCGTGCCGTCGGCCGTCTTCTTGTGCAGCGCGCCGCTGATCACCACGCTGCCGGCCGGCACGCGGCCGTAGATGATCTCGCCGGTGTCGCGCTTGAAGATCGGCGTGCTCTGGCCGATGTACACGCCCATGCCCAGCACCGAGTTCTCTTCGACGATCACGCCTTCGACGACTTCCGAACGCGCGCCGATGAAGCAGTTGTCCTCGATGATGGTCGGGTTGGCCTGCAGCGGTTCCAGCACGCCACCCAGGCCCACGCCGCCGGACAGGTGCACGTTCTTGCCGACCTGGGCGCAGCTGCCCACCGTGGCCCAGGTGTCGACCATCGTGCCTTCGTCCACGTAGGCGCCGATGTTCACGTAGCTGGGCATCAGGATCGCGCCCTTGGCGACGAAGCTGCCGCGGCGCGCCACGGCCGGCGGCACCACGCGCACGCCGGTGGCCTTCATCGCATCGGCCGACAGGCCCGCGAACTTGGTGGCCACCTTGTCGTAAAAGCCCAGCTGACCGGCCTGGACGAGCTCGTTGTCCTTCAGGCGGAAGGACAGCAGCACGGCCTTCTTGATCCACTGGTGCACGGTCCACTGGCCCACACCCTGGCGCGTGGCCACGCGCAAGGCGCCGCTGTCCAGCTCGGCAATCACATGCTCGACGGCGTCCTGCACTTCCTTGGGCGCGGACTGGGGCGACAGGCTGGCGCGGTTTTCCCAGGCGTTGTCGATGGTGGTTTGAAGCTGTTGGCTCATGCTGTTTGCGGTCTGGATTGGATGAATTGAACGATGCGCTGCGCGGCTTGCACGCACTCGGCGGTCTCGGCCACCAGGGCCATGCGCACGCGGCCCTGGCCGGGGTTGCCGCCTGCCGTCGCGCGGGCCAGGTAGCTGCCAGGCAAGACCGTCACATTGTATTGAGCCAGCAGTTCGCGCGCGAAGCGTGTGTCGCTGCCTTCGACCGGCTCGCCCGGGCGCAGCGGCACGCCGGCCCAGAGGTAGAAGCTGGCGTCGGGCAGGCGCAGGTCCATGACTTCGGCCAAGAGCGGTGTGACGGCCGCGAACTTCTCGCGGTACATGGCGCGGTTGGCCTGCACATGTGCCTCGTCGTTCCAGGCCGCGATGGAGGCGGTCTGTACCGCCGGGCTCATCGCGCTGCCATGGTAGGTGCGGTAGAGCAGGTACTGCTGCAGCAGCGCCGCGTCGCCGGCCACGAAGCCCGAGCGCATGCCTGGCACGTTGCTGCGCTTGGACAGGCTCGTGAAGGCCACGATGTTGCGCAGGTCGCTGCGGCCCAGCTGCACGGCCGCCTCCAGCCCGCCCAGTGGCGGCTGGTCGCCGAAGTAGATCTCGCTGTAGCACTCGTCGGAGGCGATCACGAAGCCGTGGCGGTCCGACAGCGCGAACAGCTTGCGCCATTCGTCCAGCGGCATCACGGCGCCCGTGGGGTTGCCAGGCGAGCACACGAATAGCAGCTGCGTGCGCGCCCAGACCGCCTCGGGAACGCTGTCCCAGTCCACGGCGAAGTTGCGCGCCGGATCGCTGGGCGCGTAGTAGGGCTCGGCCCCGGCCAGAAAGGTGGCGCCCTCGTAGATCTGGTAGAACGGATTGGGGCACACCACGGTCGCGCCTGGCCGGGTCGGGTCGACCACGGTCTGTGCGAACGCGAACAAGGCCTCGCGCGAACCGTTGACGGGCAGCACCTGGGTCGCCGGGTCCAGCGCCAGGCCGTAGCGGCGCTGCAGCCAGCCGGCGCAGGACGCGCGCAGCGCCGGCGTGCCGGCCGTCGGCGGGTAGCCCGCCAGGCCGTCGTGCAGGGCGCCGGCCAGCGCCGCCTGGATGAAATCGGGCGTCGGGTGCTTGGGTTCGCCAATGCCCAGGCTGATGGGGCGCAGGCCGGCGGGCGGCACCACGCCGGCAAACAACTGGCGCAGCCGTTCGAAGGGGTAGGGCTGCAGGCGCGAGAGCAGAGGGTTCATCGCGCCCGATTATCCCGAACGGCGGCGCGTTACTCGCGGAACTCCGCCGACCAGTGCAGCGCCCGGCGCTCCAGCCAGGTCACGCAGTACACCAGGCCGATGCCCACCACGGACAGCAGCGTCACGGAGGCGAACATGTCGGTCGCGTTCAAGGTGGCCAGCGCCGTGATCATGAGGTAGCCCATGCCCGTGGTGGAGCCGACGAACTCGGCCAGCACCACGCCGATCAGCGCGAAGCTGATGGCGTTGGGCAGTGCCGCGAAGGTCCAGGCCGCCGCGGTCGGGATGCGCACGCGCCACAGGATCTGGCGCGGCGAGCCGCCCAGCGTGCGGCAGAAGTCCAGCAGCTCGCGCTCCACGCTGCGCCCGCCCTTGTAGGTGTTGAAGAACACCAGGAAGAACACCACGAACCACGAGGTCACGACCTTGGAGGCGATGCCCAGGCCGAAGAACATCGTGATCAGCGGCACGAAGGCGATGCGCGGCATCGAGTTGAACGCCACGATGAAGGGATTGAAGATGTCGGCCAGCAGCCGGCTGCGGCTCAGCGCCATGCCCACGAAGAAGCCGCTGCCCACGCCCACCAGCAGGCCGAGGAAGGTGGCCTGCAGCGTGAGCCACAGGTGCGGCCAAACCGACTGCGGCCCGGGCTGCAGCCATTCCCACAGCCGCACCGCCACGCGCGAGGGCTGGCTGATGAAGAAGGGGTCGAAGATGGTGTTGGCGACGAACCAGGGGATCCGCGTCAGGATCTCCCAGCCGGCCAGCAGCACGGCCAGGATGGCGAACTGCCACAGCGTGATGTGCACGCGCCGGCGCCGCGCGGCGCGGCGCGTGCGGGCCAGGTGTTCGGCGTGGTCCAGCGGGGCGCCAGGGGGGACGAAAGCTTGCGGCATGGCTCAGGTGGCGGCGCGGAACTGCTGGCCCAGCACGCTCCAGATGCTCTGGAAGTGCCGCAGGAAGGCCGGACTCTCGCGCAGCGAGAACACGTCGCGCGGGTGCGGGATGTCGATGCGCTCGTCCAGCAGCACCTGGCTGGGCGGCGAGGACAGCACCACGACGCGGTTGGACAGCGTGATGGCCTCGTCCAGGTCGTGCGTGACCATGACCACGGTCTGGCCCAGCTTGCGCCAGATCTCCATGAGCTCGCGGTGCAAATGGGTCTTGGTGTGCGTGTCCAGCGCACCGAAGGGCTCGTCCAGCAGCAGGATGCGGGGTTCCACGGCCAGGCTCATGAGCAGCGCCACACGGCGGCGCATGCCGCCCGACAGCTGGTGCGGGTAGGCATTCGCGAAGCCGCTCAGGTGGCCGAGTTCCAGCAGCTCGGCCACGCGCTGCTGGATGCGGTCCTCGGCCACGCCGTGAAAGCGCAGCCCCAGGGCCACGTTCTTGTGCACCGTGTACCAGGGCAGCAAGGTGTCCTTCTGGAAGATGTAGCCCAGCGCGGGGTGCAGCTGCCCGTTGACGGGCTGGCCGTCCACCGCGATCTGGCCCGAGGTCGGCGTCAGAAAGCCCGCGACCATGTTGAGCAGCGTGCTCTTGCCGCAGCCCGAGGGCCCGACGATGGAGACGAACTCGCCGGCCGCGATGTCCAGCGAGACATCGCCGATCGCCCAGGTCGTGGCGGTGTCGCTCTGGTAGGCTTTGCCGATGTGCTGCAGCGAAATCATGCCTTCAGGCCGCGGGCCTGGCGCACGAAGCGCATGTCCACGCACTGCGCGTAGGGCACGGTGCGCATCTGCTCGTTGCTGAACTGCCGGCCCTCGCCCATGATCCGGCCCATGCGGTTGTAGGCGTCCTCGGTGATGAGGTTGTCCTTGAGCCAGACGCGCGCCTTGTACTGGGTGATGGCCTCGAGCACCGACGGACGCGTCAGCGCCTTGAGGTAGTCCTCGTAGATCAGCGTGGTGATGGCGTCGGGCGTGCTGGTGTTGATGAAGTCCTGGGCCTTGACCAGGCCCGTGACGAAGGCCTGGACCACCTCGGGGCGCTTGTCGATGGTCTCGCGCAGCGCATAGGCCGCGATGCCGGGCACGTCGCCCTTCATGAACTCGTTCCACACCGCGTCGTCCGTGCCGTTGAAGATGGGCTGGCCCCAGCCTTCGGCCACGGCCTGCTCCATCATCGAGGCGGTGGCCATGCTGGCGGCCACGGAGCCCGTCTTGAGCGCACCCAGCATGGTGGCCAGGTCGCCCAGCGGGCGGATGTCGACCTTGCCGCTGATGCCGGCCTGCTCCATGAGGTAGATCGCCATCAGGGCGGTCACCGAGCCCGGCTGCGTGGCGCCGATGCGCTGGCCCGCCAGGTCCTTGAGCGACTTGAACTTGCCGCTGTCGTAGTCGGCCTTGCGCACGATCACGTTGGCATAGGTCATGCGCTTGTCGAAGCCGAAGACCAGCGCGGCCGGCTTGCCCGCGATCGCCAGGGCAGGCGCCGCGGTGGCGGCGGTGGCGCCGAACAGGATCTGCCCGGCCGCCAGCATCTGGCTGGTGCGCGGCCCGCTCTGGGAGTTCAGGTACTCCACGTCCAGGCCGCCCTCTGCGAAGTAGCCCTTCTTGAGCGCGACATAGCCCGCCGTGAAGATCGGGTCGATGCTGCCCTGGCCGTAGCTGAGCTTGCCCAGCTTGGGCTGCGCCCGTGCCGCGCTGCCCGCGCCCAGCGCGCCGAAGGCGGCCGTGCCCAGGATGAGCTGGCGCCGGCGGAGGGAGTCGATGGGGTGCGGCATGGCGGTGTCTCCTGTGTTTTGACGTCGTGTAGGGCAAGCTTGCAGCGCAGGGCGGCTGGAAGCTGCTGCGCTGTGGCCGAGGGGCGGCGCAGAACGCAGGCCATATTACACAGGCCGAAAGTCCGCGTTGGCCGGTCGAGCGCTCCCGTCCTGCGTGCCGCCTATGGCACCGCTGAACGCGCAGTTGCCAGCACGCCGATCTTCCATTGGTCTGGCGCGGGCCTGTGGTTGACCGCGAAGTCCCCCGCGATGCGCGACTTGTAGATGCGCGGGTTGTGGGTGGCCAGCGTGCGCACATTGCGCCAGAACCGGTCCAGCGCGTGGGGCGCCAGCGTGGAGGAGGCGCCCAGCGCATCGAACAAGCGGCTCGACGATTGCAGGACCAGCTCGAACACCGTGCTTTGCGCCTGTGCGATTTCCAGGTCGGCGTTCGCGCGCGCGTCGGCCATGCGTTGCGCGTCGCCGGCCTGCGCCGCCTGCCATGCGCGTTCCAGTGCGCGCGCGGTCTGCAGCACGATGGCGCCCGCGCAGTAGGCCGAGGCGCGCAGCTCGCCGACCACTTCGAGCACCTGCGGATCGTCGCGCACGCGTGCGGCGTTGCCGTGGCTGAAGCTGCGTTCCCGCTCGCGCACGGCGGTGGCCGCCTCCTGGCTGACGGCGCGGCCGATGCCGGCCGCCGTGGCCAGGTGCACGAGCTGGTAGAAGGCCTGCGCGTAGGGGAAGCGCTGCTCGTCGCGGCGTATCTGCGTGGGATCGACGACGACGTCGCGGTAGCGGGTCGTGCCACTGGAGGTCAGCCGCTGGCCAAAGCCGTTCCAGTCGTCCAGCGGCTCCACGCCGGGCGCATCGCGCGGCACGGTGGCGGCCCAGGGCGTGCCGTCGTCCGCGACCGCGCCGACATCGATCCAGTCGGAGAACAGCACGCCGGTCGAATAGAACTTGGTGCCGTTGAGGAGCCAGCGGCCCTCGCGCTGCGAGAGCCGGGTGGCCAGCTTGCCTTGCTCGACCTCGCCGGTTTCGCCGCGCCCGGGGCCGACCAGCTGTCCCTGGACGATGCGCGCGAACCAGGCCTCGCGCCAAGGGCCGGGCGCGGCGTTCAGCACGGTCTCGACGAAGCCCAGGTGGGCGCGCAGCGCCTGCACCACGTTGGAATCGGCCGTGCCCAGCTCGGTGAGCAGGTTGAACAGCTCGGGCAGGCTGGCGCCAGCGCCACCGGCGGCCTGCGGCACGCGCAGCGCCGTGAAGCCGGCGCGGGCCAGCGCGCGGATGGGTTCGTGCGGCAGCGTGCGCCGGATCTCGCGCTCGACCGCGCCCGCGCGGATCCGGGCGAACAGCGGGCGAAACGGTGCGGCGAGCTGCTCGTAGCGTGCGCTGGGGCCTTCGCCCCAGCCCTCGTTCACTTGGGTGTCCTGTGTCATGGCAATGCAGAAGTGGTCGGGATGACGCCCAGCGCGTGGGGAGATGAAGAGGATGCCGAGCGCGTAACGCATGCGGGTCCGCGAGCCAGTCCAGGATCTGGACCTGGATCCGGAGCTCCATCGCGGAGCGACGGCTTCGTCCAGCCCGGGGATGTCGGGCACGGCAGGTCCACGGAATGCGGATGCGAGCCATGAATCTAGGGGGACGCCTGTGGCAGCGCAAATGACATTTGCGTATGAGGAAGTTGGAAAAACAAGGGGAAGAAGCCGGCGTGACCGCGGTCACCTGGTTTTGGCGACCTCTTGCTGCGGCTGGTCAGCCGACGGGCTTGTTGGTATGTTTGGCAGCCATGCCCACGCTCGACCTCTTCGACGCGCCCAATGCCGCGCCCGTCCCGCCCAGCGCGGACGCCACACCCGAGCGCCTGCTCGTGGTGGACGACCATGCCCTCGTGCGCATGGGCGTGCGCAGCTTGGTCGAGCAGCAGTTTCCCGGCCGCTACCAGGTGGAGGAGGCCGGCACGCTGGAGCAGGGCCTGGCGCTGCTGTGCGCGCCGCAGCACCGCATCGTGCTCGTGCTGCTGGACCTGCAGCTGCCCGACGCCAAGGGCTTTGCCGGCCTGCGCATCCTGCGGCGCGACCACCCGACCATGCCCGTGGTCGTGCTGAGCGGCGCGCAGGACGAGCGCATCCGCGACGAGGCGCTGCGTCTGGGCGCGCGTGCCTATCTGTGCAAGTCCACCGAGGCGGGTGGCGCACAGGCCTGGGTCGAGGTGCTGCGCCAGCATGCCCAGGCCGGCGCTGGCCGGTCGGCCGCCGGTGCGGCCGCTGTGGCCGCGCGCACGGCGCAGGGCATGGGCCTGAGCCCGCGCCAGATCCAGGTGCTGGAGCTGCTGCTGGCCGGCATGGACAACCAGGCCATCGCCGAGGAGACCGGGCTCACGCTGGGCACGGTCAAGAACTGTGTGTCCTCGGTCTTCCTGGGCTTCAACGTGCGCTCGCGCGCCGAGCTGCTGGGCATGTTCCCGACATGAGCGCTGTGCGGCCGTTCCGAAGGCGCGTGCGCCCGTGGCGCACCGCCGGCGCAGCCCGCGGGGCGCACGGATGAACACGGCCGCGGCGCAGCCGGCTGCGCCGGCCTGGCGGCGCCTGCTGCTGCACGAGGAGCTCGTCGACGCCTGGCGCGGCGCCGCCAGCATGCGGCCCGTGCGCCGTGCGCAGCTCGAACTGCTGCTGCAGAAGTTCAGCCTGTCGGCCTCGGTCGCGGCCGCGCTCTACGCGCTGGCCCTGTGGCTGCTGTTCTACTGGCTGTCGCCGTCGCCGCGCGTGCTGCTCTGGGCGCTGCTCGTGCATGCGGCACAGGCGCTGCGCTACCTGCAGACGCGCCGCCTGCTTGCGCAGGGCCCGGTACCCGACGCCGAACTGGGACCCGTGCTGCGCCGCCAGACCTGCTACCTGTGGGTGCTGGGCAGCGCCTGGGCGCTGGCGCCCTGGCTGCTCATGGTGCCCGGCGACACCGCCTCGATGGCACTGATGGCGGTGTTCATCATCGGCATGGTGTCCAGCGCCGTGGCCGTGCTGTCCTCGCACCGCCAGACCGTGGCGGCCTTCGTGGTGCCGACGATTGCCGGCATCGTGCTGGCCATGGCCTGGTCGGGCGGCCTGATCGGCTGGGTCATGGCGCTGGCCCTGGCCCAGTACGCGGCCACCGCCCTGAAGTGGACGGCGCAGCAGGTGGACCTGCTCGTCGATTCGCTGCAGGTTCGTTTCGAGAAGGAGGCGCTGGCCCTGCGGCTGGCCGAGCAGGTCGCGCGCGTGGAAGCCGGCAGCCGCGAGAAGACGCGCTTTCTGGCCTCGGCCAGCCACGACCTGCGCCAGCCGCTGCACGCGGTGTCGCTGTTCACGGCGGTGCTCGAGCACGCACTGGCGCAGGGGCCGCAGCACGAGACCGTGGCGCGCCTGGCCCATTCGGTGCGGCTGCTCGGTGCCTCGCTGGACGGCATGCTGGACGTGTCGCGGCTCGATGCGGGCGCGGTCCAGCCGCGCCTGGAGACCGTGGGTGTGCATGCCTTGTTCGTCTCGCTGCAGAACACCTATGGCGGCCGGGCCCAGGAAAAAGGCCTGTGCCTGCGCATCCGGGCCCCGGGCGAGCGCCATGTCGCCAGCGACCGGCTGCTGCTCGAGCGCCTGCTCGGCAACCTGCTGGACAACGCGATCAAGTACACCGCGCAGGGCGGCGTGCTGGTCGCGGCGCGGCCGGCGCGGCTGGCCGACGGCAGGGCAGCCGTGCGCTTCGAGCTCGTGGACACGGGTGTCGGCATCGCCCAAGCCCAGCAGGCGCAGGTGTTCGAGGAGTTCTACCAGGTCGGCAACCCGCAGCGCGACCGCACACAGGGTCTGGGGCTGGGCCTGGCCATCGTGCGCCGACTCTCG
>DATKFT010000512.1:0-3351 GCA_035544335.1 Pseudorhodoferax sp. | reverse complement strand
GCTCTCGTGGCTCAGCACCAAGTGCAGTATTCATCGAATGTCAGTCTCACGTCTGTTCTAGTTGTCCTAACGTGAAGGCGTCCTCCCGCTGGGAGGACGCCTTCGCGTCAACTCGCTGAGACTGATGTCAATGCGCCGCCGGATCACGCCCATCCGTTCAGAGCTTGGAGAAATCGGGCTTGCGCCGCTCCATGAACGCGCCGAAGGCCTCGCGCGCGGCCGGCTCGCCGAGCATGCGGCGAAACAGCGCGCCCTCCTCGTCCATGCGGGCCAGCACCTGGTCGGTCTGTCCCTTCTTGAGCAGGCGCTTGGTCGCCACCAGCGAGGCCAGCGGCTTGGCCGCGAGCTTGCGCGCCTGCGCCAGCGCGAGCGCGTTGGCTTCGGACGGCGGCACCACGCGGTTGACCAGGCCCACCTCGAGCGCGGCCTCGGCCATGAAGGGCTCGCCCAGCAGCAAGGCCTCGGCCGCGCGGTGGTAGCCCATCATCTGCGGCACGAGCAGGCTGGAGGCGGCCTCGGGCACCAGGCCCAGGTTCACGAAGGGCATCGAGAAGGCCGCGTTGTCGCCCGCGTAGACCAGGTCGCAATGGAACAGCATGGTCGTGCCCACGCCCACGGCCGGGCCGCAGACCGCGGCCAGCAGCGGCTTGGAAAAGCCCGCGATGCCGCGCAGGAAGCGGAACACGGGCGAGGCCTCGCCGCTGGGCGGCGCGTTCAGGAAATCGCCGATGTCGTTGCCGGCACTGAAGATGGTTTCGTGGCCTTGCAGCACCACCACGCGCTGCGCGGCATCGGCATCGGCCGCGGCCAGCGCGTCGGCCAGGGTCGCGTACATGGCCGCCGTGATCGAGTTCTTCTTGTCGACGCGGTTGAAGGTGATGGTGGTCACGCCGGCTTCGGCATGGATCAGGATGTCGCTCATACGGTTCACTCCTTGTAGTAGACGATCTGGTGGGACGAGGCCAGCAGTTCGCCGGCTTCGTTCCAGAGCAGCGCAGTCTGGTCGAAAAAGCCGTTGCGAAAGGCCTGGGCCTGCGCCTGGGCGAACACATAGCCGGTGCCGGTGCGCGCGAGCATGGCGGCGTCGGCATGGAAATAGGTCGTGATGGACACGGTGCCGGCCGGCACGCGCGTGGCGCGGCGCAGCCACACGCGCGGGTAGAACACATCGGCGATGGCGGCCAGCGCCACGACATCCAGCGCACGCCCGGGATCGTCGCGCACCCACATCTGCGTGAGGCTGTGCTCGCCCGAGCCGTCCCAGGTGCTGGGCGGCGCGCCGTGCACGGGCCGCATGTCGTAGCGGTTCAGCCACTCGGCGCCCAGTGCGCGCATGCGCGGCAGGTCCTGCGGCCGCGGCACCTGCGGCAGCGCGGCGTCGTTCTGGCTCCAGGTCTCGCGGCGCGCGGCGGTCACGGCCGTGGCCGTCAGCACCGTGCCCTCGGCGCCATCGGCGTCGGGCTGCGTCATCGCCATGGTCCAGTGCTGCGTGGAGCGGTTGGTGCGCACCGGCACGGCCGAGAGCCGGAAGGGACCGGCGCCCAAGGCGCTGGCGTAGTTGACCGTCAAGGCGATCGGCGTGCCGAGCAGCTGCGGGTGCTGCAGCACGCCGTTCAGCGCGCTGGACGCGGTGATGCCGCCGAAGGGCCCCACCATGTTGCCCCAGGCCGCGTGCGGAGCGCCGGTGTAGTGGTGCTGGCCATCGGCTTGCAGCGCGATGGCCTGGTCGAGAAGATGCGTGCTCATGCGGGAGGTGGCTCGGTGAAGTGGATGGGGACAGGGTGTTCGAGGAGCGCCTCCACGAACGCCGGCTTGGCGAAAAAGTAGCCCTGCGCGCAACGGATGCCGGTCTGGCGCAGCAGGTAGCTGCGTTCGGCCTCGGTTTCCACGCCTTCGGCGACCACGTCGATCTGCAATGCGCGGCAGAGCGATTCGATGGCCCGCAGAATGCCCTGGCTGCGCGGGCGCTCGTGGATGGCCGTGACGAAGGCCCGGTCGACCTTGACCTCGTCGGCCGTGATGTCGGCCAGCGTGGACAGCGAGGAGTAGCCCGTGCCGAAGTCGTCGATGGACACGCGCACGCCCATGGCGCGCAGACGGGGCAGCACGTGGCGCTGGAAGCGCTGGGTCGCGACGAGGGCGTCCTCGGTCAGCTCGAGCACGATGCGCCGCGCGATCCGACTGTCGCGCAGCCGCTGCGTCACACGCTCCATGAAGGCCACGTCGCCGGCCTGGCGCGCCGCGATGTTCACGCTGACCGACACCGCGTCGCCGAAGCGCCGGCTCAGCACCGGCAGGTCGCGCGCCACCTCGTCCAGCGCAAAGCCCGTGATCTCGTCCAGCAGGCCCAGCTCGTTGGCCAGTTCGATGAAGGTGCCCGGCAGCCGCACCGTGCCGTCGGGCTCGACCCAGCGGATCAGCGCCTCGAAGCCGACCACGCTGCCGCTGGCGATCTCCAGCTTGGCCTGGTAGGCCAGGCGGAAATGCCGCTCGCGGATGGCCGTGCGCAGCCGCTGCTCGAGCTCCATGCGCGCCGTGAGCGCGTGGCCCAGGGCCATGTCGAAGTAGCTCGCGCTGCCCTTGCGCTCGCTCTTGGCGCGGTACATCGCGCTGTCGGCGCAGCGCTGCAGCGCCTCGTAGCTCGTGCCGTGCAGCGGAAACACGCTGGCGCCCACCGAGGCCGAGGTGAGCACCTCATGGCCTTCGATCTGGAACGGCTGCTTGAGCGCATCGATCACGCGGTTGATCAACGGCGCCAGGCAGGCCTGGTCTTCCAGCGGGTTGATCAGCAGCAGGAACTCGTCGCCGCTGATGCGCGCCAGCGTGTCGGCCGGGCGGATGGTCTCGCCGATGCGCTCGGCCACGGCGCACAGCAGCGCATCGCCGACGGCGTGGCTGTAGTAGTCGTTGACCTGCTTGAAGTTGTCCAGGTCGATGAAGGCCAGCGCGAACATGCCGCCGCGCTGGTGCGCGCGCAATGCGGCGTCGACGATCTCCTGCATCAGCGCGCGGTTGGGCAGGCCGGTCAGCTGGTCGTGGAACGCGCGGCGCGACAGCTCCTCTTCGAAGCGCTTGCGCTCGGTGATGTCCACCATGGCCGACAGCAGCAGCCGCTCGTCGAGCACGCGCACGGGCTTGCCGGTCACGAGCAGCGTGTGCTGCTGGCCGGCGATCGTCACCGTGCGCTCGCGCGAGCGCTGCTCTCCGCTGTCCAGGTGCTCCATGAAGCTCGCACGCCGGCGTTCGGCGTCGGCCGCATCGCCGCCCTGGAAGGTGAACGGCGCGCCGGCGCGCAGCCGCGGCACGGGCTGGCCCAGCGCCAGGGCCGCGGCATCGTTGACCACGAGCAGC
>DATKFT010000511.1:0-2633 GCA_035544335.1 Pseudorhodoferax sp. | reverse complement strand
CCCACGGCGCTGACCTCCATGCCGATCTGCCCGTTGGCGATCTGGGCCGGCGTGTCGGTCGTGCACATGGTCATGTAGATGGCGTACCACTGGGTCTTGTTGAGCCCCAGGTCGAAGGCCTCGCGGTTGATGATGGCGGCCTCCTGGCCATAGGCGCTGTACACGTAGACGTCGGGCGCGGCGCGCTCGATCTGCTGCAGCTCGCGGCGGTAGGTGGACTGGCCGGCCGTGTAGAGGATGGTGCTCACGACCTGCCCGCCCAGGGCCTCGAAGTTCTTCTTGAACTCCTCGGCCACGCCCTGGCCGTAGGCGTTGTTGGGCGCGATGAAGGCGGCCTTGCGGAACTTCTGCTCGTGCACGTCGGTGGCGGCGAACTTGGCCGAGACATCGTCCAGGCCGATCACGCTGAACGAGCCCTCGCCGATCGCGCGCACCTTGGGGCTGGAGCTGCCGATGTTGAGGTGCGAGACGCCTTCCTTGACCAGGTACTGCGCGGTCGGGATCGTGATGCCCGAGGAGTACTCGCCCAGCACCACGGGCACCTTGTCGACGGTGGCCAGCTTCTTGGCGCCGTCCAGCGCCGTGGGCGCACGCCCGCCGGAGTCCTCCACGACCACGCGCAGCTTGCGGCCGAGCAGGCCGCCGGCCGCGTTGATGCGCTCCGTCGCCAGTTCCACGCCGCGGCGCTGGTCCTCGCCGATGCTCGCGCTGGGGCCGGTCAGCGGCAGCACGGCGCCGATGGTCACGTCCTGCGCCTGGCTCGCGGCGCCGGCCAGCAGCAGGCTGGCCGCCATGGTCTTGAGTGCAGTGGTCTTCATGAATCGCTCCTGGAACAAGGGTTGGAAAACACGCCGGCAGGTCCGGCCTCGTGGAGAGGGCAGCGCGCGGCTGCCTGCGGGGAACAGGCCCGAAGGCCGGTGCTCAGACGCTGAACAAACGGCCCCAGCGCGGCAGCGGGTCGGCGATGCCGGCCAGGCGCAGCGCATGCCAGGCCATGGCGTGGTTGCTGGACAGCACGGGCTTGCCGATCTCGTGCTCGAGCGCGGCCACCTGGTCGGCGATGCGCATGCTCGTGCACGAGACGAAGACGGCGTCCACGTCGCTCTGGCGGCCCAGCGCCAGCACCGAGGCGCGGATGGAGGCCGCGTCGATGCGCGCGACCTCGTTGTCGTCGCCATGCTCGTAGGAGGCGCTCGCGGTGACCGCGTGGCCGCGCTCGGCGATGTAGCCCGCCATCCAGTCGCTGACCGAGCGCACATAGGGCGTGAGCAGCCCGATGCGTTGCGCACCCAGGGCCTTGAACGCGGCCTGCGCGGCCGTGATCGGGCTCGTGCAGGGCACGCCGGGGCGCACCGCGCGGATCTGTTCGAACACCTGCTGCTCGCCGATCACCATGGCGCCCGAGGTGCAGCCGAAGGCCACCACGTCCAGCCGCTGGCCCGGCAGCAGCAGCGCCACGGCCGGCGCGATGTCCTTCTCCATCGCGGCCAGCGTCTCGGGGCGGATGTCGGGCGAGTTGAACAGCCGCGTCTCGTAGAGCGCCACGCCGTCGAGCTGCAGCATGCGGTGCCACTCGTGCTCGATGGTGTGGTCGGTCGCGAGCACGACCAGGCCGATGGCGGCGCGGTGGGCCGGCCCCTGGCCCAGCGCGAACGGGTGCCGCTCGTAGCGGCGGGTGGGCTGCGCGATCGCGTTCATAGCGTGAGTCCTTCGAGGCTGTGGCTTGGCTGGCGGCCGAGCAGCATGTCGGCCACGATGCGGGCCGTGCCGCAGGCCATGGTCCAGCCCATGTGGCCGTGGCCGGTGTTGAGAAAGAGGTTGCGGTGGCGCGTGGCGCCCAGGATGGGCGCGCCCGCGGGGGTCATGGGGCGCAGGCAGGACCAGTAGGAGGGGCGGTCGTAGTCGGCCCCGCGCGGGAACAGCTGCCGCGCCATGGCCAGCATGTCGTCGAAGTCGCGCGGCTGGTGCGAGGTGTCGTAGCCCGCGAACTCGGCCGTGGCAGTGAAGCGCAGCCGGTCGCCGAAGCGCGCCCAGGCCACCAGGTGGTGCTCGTCCACGCCGCCCAGCATGGGGGCCTCGTCGCCGGGCCGGATCGGCGCGGTCAGCGAATAGCCCTTGACCGGATAGACCGGCAGCCGGTAGCCGAGCTGGGACGCCAGCAGCGGCGAGTAGCTGCCCAGCGCGAGCACGAAGCGGTCGCCGGCCACCGGGCCCTGGTCGGTGCGCACGGCGGACACACGGTCGGCTGTGTGCTCCCAGCCCGTGATCTGGCGGTCCAGCAGGAACTTCACGCCCATCTGTGTGCAGCGCTGCGCGAGCTGGCGCGTGAAGGTGTGGGCGTCGCCGCTCTCGTCCGTCGGGCAGAAGATGGCGCCGGCCAGGTGCTGCCGCGCCGAGGCCAGCGCGGGCTCGCGCTGCACCACCTGCTCGGGCGTCAGCGTCTGCAGCGTGAGGCCACCGTCGGACAGCACGCGCGTGGCGCCCACGCCGCGTTCGAACGCGGCCGGGTCGCGGTACACGTAGAGCGCGCCGCCCGAGACCAGGTCGTACTGCAGCCGCTCGGCGGCCGTCAGCTCCTGCAGCAGCGCCTGCGAAAAGCGGCACAGGTGCAGCTTGCGCGTGGTGTTCTGGCG
>DATKFT010000510.1:0-4582 GCA_035544335.1 Pseudorhodoferax sp. | reverse complement strand
AAGCCCTGGGTGGCCTCAATCGTCTGTTCCGACGATGTTCCGGGGCCGGGGGGCTGCCTACGATGCGCTCGTCACGTCGGGCAAGCGCGCCCGCACGGGGCAGCAGAACAGCAGGAGACTTCAGCATGAACCAAGGTGTTTCGCGGCCGCTGCGCCGCTTTCTGGGCACGGGGCTGGCCCTGGCGGTGGGCCTGGCGATGGCCGGCGGCGCGCAGGCGCAGAAGAAATACGACACAGGTGCGAGCGACACCGAGATCAAGATCGGCCACATCGTGCCCTACAGCGGCCCGGTGTCGGCCTACGGCACGATCGGCAAGACCATCACGGCCTATTTCGCCAAGCTCAACGCGGAAGGCGGCATCAACGGACGCAAGGTCAACGTGCTGTCGATGGACGACGCCTACAACCCCTCCAAGACGGTGGAGGCGGCGCGCAAGCTGGTCGAGCAGGACGAGGTGCTGCTGCTGTTCGGGCCGCTGGGCACCTCGCACAACCTGGCGATCCAGCGCTACATGAACGCCAAGAAGGTGCCCCAGCTGTTCGTGGCGACAGGCGCCACGCGCTTCGGCGACCCCAAGGCCTTCCCCTGGACCATGGGCTGGCAGCCGACCTACCAGGCCGAAGGCCAGATCTACGCCCAGCACATCCTGGCGAACACGCCGAACGCGAAGATCGGCATCCTGATGCAGAACGACGACTTCGGCAAGGACTACCTCAAGGGCTTCATGGACGGCCTGGGCGACAAGGCCAAGACCTTGGTGATCGCGCAGATGACGCACGAGGTCAGCGACCCGACGGTGGACAGCCAGCTCGTGTCGCTGAAGGCCGCGGGCGCCGACACGGTGTTCCTGATCACCACGCCCAAGTTCGCGGCGCAGTCGATCCGCAAGATCGCCGACCTGAACTGGAAGCCCACGCGCTACCTGTCCAGCGTGTCGGTGTCGGTGTCTTCGGTCATGAAGCCGGCCGGCTTCGAGAACGCCACGGGCGTGATCTCGGCGCTGTACCTGCGTGACGCGAGCGACGAGCGCTGGAAGGACACCAAGGAGGTCAAGGACTACGTGGAGCTGCTGGCCAAGTACTACCCCGGCGGCGACCCGAATGACTCGCTGAATGTGATCGGCTACTCGTCCGCGCAGACGCTGGAGCGCGTGCTGCGCCAGGCCGGCGACGAGCTCACGCGCGCCAACATCATGAAGATCGCCGCGAACATGTCGTTCACGCTGCCGATGCTGTACCCGGGCATCGAAGTGAAGACCGCGCCGGACGACTTCTACCCGGTCGAGAAGATGCAGCCCGTGCGCTTCGACGGCACGAAGTACGTGCCGGTGGGCGGCGTGCTGGGCCGCTGAGCCACCCCGGCGGCGGCCGGCTCCTCCGGGGGCCGGCCGCCGCGCAACGCCCTGCGTGCTGCAGGGCCCCGCCGGCCCGGCGCGCGGGCCGGGACAAGCGAAAGAAGAGAGTGATGAAGGTCTGGAAACATTGGATCGCGCTCGGCGCGCTGGCACTGTGTGCCGTGCCGGCCCTGGCGCAGAAGAAATACGACGTGGGCGCCAGCGACACCGAGATCAAGCTCGGCATGGCCATGCCCTACAGCGGCCCCGTGTCCTCCTACGGCATCGTGGGCAAGGTCAACGAGGCCTACTTCAAGATGGTCAACGACAAGGGCGGCATCAACGGCCGCAAGGTCAGCTTGATCAGCTACGACGACCAGTACACGCCGCCGCGCACGACCGAGGTGGTGCGCCGCCTGGTCGAGCAGGACGAGGTGCTGGCCGTGTACGGCAACCTGGGCTCGGCTTCCAACGCGGCCATCATGCGCTACATGAACGCCAAGAAGGTGCCGCACCTGTTCCTGGGCGTGGGCGCCGACCGCTTCAACGACCCCAAGGGCGCGCCCTGGACCACGCCCTACATGCCCAGCTACGAGGCCGAGGGCGCGCTGTACGCCAGGAACATCCTGAAGACCCTGCCGGGCGCCAAGATCGCCGTGCTCTACCAGAACGACGACTTCGGCAAGGACCTGCTCAAGGGCCTCAAGAAGGGCCTGGGCGACAAGGCCGCCATGGTCGTGGCCGAGGCCTCGTTCGAGGTGGCCGATCCGACCGTGGACTCGCAGATCATCAAGCTGCAGGCCTCGGGCGCCGATGTGTTCGTCAACTTCGCGACCGCGCGCTTCGCGGCCCAGGCCATCCGCAAGGTCTGGGACATCGGCTGGCGGCCCAAGCAGCAGTACCTGACCTATGTGTCGGCCTACGTGAAGATGACGCTGGAGCCGGCCGGGCTCGAGAAGTCCAAGGGCATCATGGCCATGGCCTTCTTCAAGGATGCGGTGCAGCCGCGCTGGGCCAACGACCCCGCCACGCAGGAGTTCCTGGCCTTCATGAAGAAGTACGCTCCCAACGAGGACATCCACAACGCGGCCGGTGTCTACGGCTACGGCGTGGCACAGGCCATGGAGCAGGTGCTCAAGGCGGCCGGCGACGAGCTCACGCGCGCCAACGTGCTCAAGCAGGCCACCAGCCTCAAGAACGTGTCCACCGGCATGCTGCTGCCCGGCATCACGCTGAACACCTCGGGCACCGACTATTGGCCCTTCAGCAGCCTGCAGCTCGTGCAGTTCAACGGCAAGGAATTCGAGCCCATGGGGCAGTCCATCGCCGTCAAGTAGAGCGGCGAAGAGCCCCATAGACCGACCTCGACCGACCGCCACCGACCGCCACCGACCAGGACCACAGGAGACACCATGGCCACCCCCTTGTTCGGACTCATGCAGGACCGCCCCCTGCTGATCTCCTCGCTGATCGAGCACGCCGCGCGCTTCCACCCCAAGGCCGAGATCGTCTCGCGCCTGCCCGAGGGCGGCATCCACCGCACGGACTGGGCCGGCATCCGCGGCGAAGCCTGCCGCGTGGCCAATGCGCTCCAGAAGCTCGGCGTCGCGCCCGGCGAGCGCGTGGGCACGCTGGCCTGGAACAGCTACCGCCACCTGGCGCTGTACTTCGGCGTCTCGGGCGCAGGCAGCGTGCTGCACACGGTGAACCCGCGGCTGTTCCCCGAGCAGATCGACTACATCGTGAACCATGCCGAAGACCAGGTCATGTTCTTCGACACGAGCTTCGCGCCGCTCGTGGAAAAGCTCGCGCCCCAGTTCAAGACGGTCAAGGCCTATGTCTGCATGTGCACGCGGGGCGCCATGCCCAAGATCGACCTGCCCAACCTGCATTGCTGGGAGGACCTGATCGGCGGGCAGAGCGACGACTACACCTGGCCCGAGTTCGACGAGCGCACGGCCTCCTCGCTGTGCTACACCTCGGGCACCACGGGCAACCCCAAGGGCGTGCTGTATTCGCACCGCTCGACCATGCTGCACTCGCTCATGGAGCTGGCGCCCGACACCTTCGGCATCAGCTCGCGCGAGACCGTGATGCTGATCGTGCCCATGTTCCATGCCAATGCCTGGGGCACGCCCTACGCGGCCGCGATGGTGGGCTGCCGGCTCGTGCTGCCCGGCCCGCACCTGGACGGGCAGAGCGTCTACACCTTGATGCGCGACGAGAAGGTCACGTTCTCGCAGGGCGTGCCCACGGTCTGGCTCATGCTGTTCCAGTACCTGGACGCCAACCCCGACATTGACCCCAGGAAGCTGGGCATCAAGCGCATCGGCATCGGCGGCGCGGCCGTGCCGCGCGCGATGCTCGAGCGCTTCGAGAACCAGTTCGGCGCCGAGGTCACGCAGGGCTGGGGCATGACCGAGACCAGCCCGATCGGCGTGATCAGCAAGCTCTTGCCCAAGCACGACAGCCTGTCCGGCGAGGAGCTGGTCAAGGTCAAGCTCAAGCAGGGCCGCGGCGTCTGGGGCGTGGACCTCAAGATCGTCGACGACGCGGGCCAGGTCCAGCCCTGGGACGGCGAGGCCTTCGGCCACCTGCGCGTGCGCGGCCCCTGGATCGCGAGCGGCTACTTCAAGGGCGAGGGCGGCTCGCCGATCGACGAGGAGGGCTACTTCTCGACCGGCGACGTGGCCACCATCGACCCCGACGGCTTCCTGCAGCTCGTGGACCGTGCCAAGGACGTGATCAAGTCCGGCGGCGAGTGGATCTCCTCGATCGACGTGGAGAACGCCACCATGAGCCACCCCGGCGTGGCCGAGGCGGCCGTGATCGGCCTGCCGCACCCCAAGTGGCAGGAGCGGCCGCTGCTGATCGTGGTCAAGCGCGCGGGCGCCGAGGTCGACAGGCAGAGTGTGCTGGACCACCTGGCCCAGCGCATCGTCAAGTGGTGGCTGCCCGACGACGTGGTCTTCGTCGACAGCCTGCCGCACACCGCGACGGGCAAGCTGCTCAAGACGCAGCTGCGCCAGCAGTTCAAGGACCACCGGCTGGCGGACTGAGGCCCGGCGCACCGGGCTGGCGGGCCGCTGGCGCGCCCGGCTCCGGGCTAGCTGGCCCAGGGCGCGCGCTCGAACACGCGCGCCAGGTACTCGACCAGGGCCTGCACGCGCGCGGGCTTGGCGCGGCCCGGCGGGGTCACGATGTGCAGCGCGATCGGGTCGACCTGCCAGCCCGGTAGCGCCTGCTGG
>DATKFT010000509.1:0-3570 GCA_035544335.1 Pseudorhodoferax sp. | reverse complement strand
CCGGCACCGTGATCGGCACCGACGCCGGCCTGAAGGCCACGCCCGACGGCTACACGCTGGTCGTCGCCAGCTTCCCCACCGTGGTCAACCAGTTCCTGTACCGCAAGCTGCCCTACAACACGGAACGCGACATGGCGCCCGTGATCGTGGCCGGCGCCACGCCCAACCTCCTGCTGGTGCGCGCGGAGTCGCCGTTCAAGACCATGCAGGACCTGCTGGACGCGGCCCGTGCCCGGCCCGGCCAGCTCAACTACGCCTCGGCCGGCGCCGGCACCTCGCTGCACCTGGCCATGGAGTACTTCAAGAGCGTCACCGGCGTGCAGATCAACCACGTGCCCTACAAGGGCAGCGCACCCATGGTCACCGACCTGCTGGGTGGGCAGGTGGACGTGATGTTCGACAACTTCCCCAATGCCCAGCCGCATGTGAAGGCCGGCAAGATGCGCGCCCTGGCCATCACCTCGGCCCGCCGCGCGCCCAGTCTGCCCGACGTGCCGACCGTGGCCGAGCAGGGCTATCCGGGCTTCGAGGTGTCGCCGTGGTACGGCTTCGCAGCGCCCGCCGGAACGCCGCAGGCCATCCTGGAGAAGCTCAACGCGCAGATCAACGCGATCCTGGCCATGGACGACGTCAAGGCCATCTTCGCGGCCCAGGGCGTGAGCATCGCCGGCGGCTCGCTGCAGGACTTCGATGCCTTCTTCAAGACCCAGAGCGCGCGCTGGGCGCCCGTGATCCGGCAGGCGGGCATCACGCTGGACTGAAGAAGCGGCCTTCCTACAATCCTTGCCTCTTCATTGGGCGGGGGACCGGGTGGATTTCAAGCAGATTCAGTACTTCCTCGCGCTGGTCGAAGACGGTTCGATGACGCAGGCGGCCAAGCGGCTGAACGTGGTGCAGCCCACGCTCAGCATGCAGATCGCCAAGCTCGAGGAGGAACTGGGCCAGCAGCTGTTCGAGCGCAAGCGCCAGGGCATGGTGCCGACGACGGCGGGGCGCCTCATGTACCGGCTGTTCCTGCCCATCCTGCGCAACATCGACAGCGCGCGCGCGCAACTGGTGCAGCGCGCCGAGGCCGTGACCGGCCATGTGTCGCTGGGCCTGCTGGCCTCGCTGGCGGAAAGCGTGCTGCCCGAAGTGCTGCTGCGCTTCCATGCCGCCTATCCCCAGGTGGAGGTGACGGTGTCCGTGGGCTACACCACCAACCTGATCGACTGGGTCAGCAACGGCCAGCTCGACGCGGCCGTCATCAACAAGCCGCGGGGCAAGCTCTCGCTGGTGACCGAGCCGCTGGCGGAGGAGGACATGCTGCTGGTGGCCGGCACCGAGTCCGGCCCGGCATTGCCGCCCCACATCCGGCTGGCGCGCCTGGTCGAGATGGACCTGGACCTGGTGCTGCCCACCCCCCGCCATGGCCTGCGCGGCGTGCTGGACACGGCCGCGCAGCAGGAGGGCGTGACCTTGGCGCCACGCTTCGAGGTCGACGTGCTGGGCGCCATCGTTCGGCTCGTGGAAAGCTCGCGCTTCGTGACCGTGCTGCCGCGGGTGCTGGTGCAGCGGGCCGTGAACGAGGGCCGCCTGCGCGAATGCCCGATCCAGTCGCCGCGCATCGTGCGCCATGTCGTGCGCGTGAGCCATCCGCGCCGGCCGCTGAGCGCGGCGGCGCATGCACTGGTCGATCTGGTCGCGGACGAGGTGCGGCGCGTGCTGAGCATGGACGAAGGCCGGCACGGTGCGCTGCGTGGCTGAGCCCCCTCCTGGCGCCAGGGGCATGGCGCATTTCCCGGCCCAACTGCGGGCCAACAGGCGTGACTGCCAGGCCCTCGTCCCCTACATTCGAGCAAGCCAAGCGGCATGCCGGCCTTGAGAACTGCAACGCAACGAGAAGGTCATCAGACGCCCGAAGGACGCGAGCGCGGTCGACTTCGCCGGAGTCGGTGATCGTGTGGAGAAGGGGCGCTGGGACAGCGCTCTCAGAAGCTTCATGGCCAAGGCAGCTGAGCCATGGGAGCGGCCGGTCCGGCTGACGCATTCCACGCTTCCTGCCTATTGAAACGAAGTGACCGCAGCAAGCGTGATGATGCCCGCACGCGGCGGGCCCAGGATTCGCCGTGGACTCTTCCGCGGTCCACGGCAACGCCTCTCCGGGTGGTGGTGGCTGTTGCAAGCGAAGAGAACGGGAGAAAGCCACATCTTTTGTAGCTTTTTTGTAACGTCTGCGGCACCTCCTGCCCTCAGTTGGGGCAGAATGGATGCGCCCGAAGAAGCCCTTTGGGAGGCTCGCCACCCATCCCGGGGAGCGCCGCACACAGAAGGGGGCTAAAAATGATCATTTCTCGCGAAGGTTATGGCTTGGTCTAACTGGCCATACACCCTTAAAAGGCCCGGCTTTGTGCTGGGCCTTTTGTTTTTTGTGGTCATCATTAGCACGATTGGAACCATAGCCATGGTGAAGATCGGTGGCGTTATTCCCGTAATCAATGTCCGAATCCCAGCTTGGCGCGTTGGCTCAATTGTGACGATCGCGGTTGCAATTTTGGTGTGGATTGGAACTTCATATGTGACCGTGAGGAATTCCGTCAAGCAACACACCATGAATGTACTGCTTGAATCGAGACTGTCGGAAACATACCTGAGGCATGCTAAAGCTGTCGCAAGGGCTTTCCAGAATCAAAACGGCGCCCTTACTCCGATGACACAAGCGGAGTACAACGATCCACCCCCTGAAATTGATTTTGGCTCATTGAATTACCAGCTCAATTACTTCGAATTTATCGCTGTCGGAATCAGACATGGTGATTTGGACGAGTCCCTTCTTAAAGAATCGATGCGTGGCATAGTGTGCTCGGTATTTTGCATCGCGGATGTTTATATCCAGAACTGCAGAAAAGGGTCAGAAGATCCCAAAAGGACCAAAACATTCGAGCATCTTTGCTGGTTACACAGGCGTTGGCGCAACGACTCAGCGCTTCCTCCGAGAGCACTGCGGCAGTCTCCACAACCCGCCAAACCAACAGAGCCTGCCGGGCTCACAGACCGGCTCTACTTCCTTGTAAAAGGTGTTCTCCCGCCGTGAGGACATGGATGCTGAGCAAGAGGGCCGAGATCAGTTCGCACTCCAAGCCGCCTACAACGGCCAGCCGAAGCCCCTGGGCATGATCCCCGCATGGCCAACAGCGATCAGCACTCCGATGATCAGGCGGAAGTGTTGAAGGCTGGCCCGGCACTCAGGGTGCTGCTTCCGCGCCTGCTGTCGCAGCCACTCCCACGGTGGCACGGCTGCAGGATCTCGCTACAGCCCGGCCCGGTTGGCTCGGGCGTCCTGCTTTGCGAATTCCTACTGGCCGCGGGTTTTGGGCGTCTACTCCTTTGCGTAGGCCCAATACCACCGGGCCATGCCCAACTCCAGACTCTTTGCTCAGCAGGTTTACCGTGAGCGTCCAGTCCGCCCACCTTGATTCCTGCGAATAGCAAAGGATGCTCTTCTCCACTTACTTCTTGGTGGAGAAATGGACACTTCCGTAGCCCTCAGTCAAGGCCGGCGTCGCCGGCGAATTCACAGCGCTGAGTTCA
>DATKFT010000508.1:0-9882 GCA_035544335.1 Pseudorhodoferax sp. | reverse complement strand
AGCTGCTGCATCACCGAGATGCTCTGGCGGTACTGCCACACGCCCTGGGGCTCGGGGTTGATCCAGGCGAACTTGGGAAACGCGTGCGTGAGGCGCTGCAGCCACTCGGCGCCGGGCTCCTCGTTGTTGTATTCCACGCTGCCGCCGGGTTGCAAGATTTCGTAAGGACTCATGGTCGCGTCGCCCACGAAGATCAGCTTGTAGTCCTTGTTGTACTTGCGGATGATGTCCCAGGTCGGAAACTTCTCGGAGAAGCGCCGGCGGTTGTTCTTCCACATGAAGTCGTAGACGCAGTTGTGGAAGTAGTAGAACTCCAGGTGCTTGAACTCGCTCTTGACGGCGGAGAACAGCTCCTCCACGCGCTGCACGTGCTCGTCCATGGTGCCGCCCACGTCCATGAGCAGCAGCACCTTCACGTTGTTGTGGCGCTCGGGCACCATCTTGATGTCCAGCCAGCCTGCGTTGGCGGCCGTGGAGCGGATGGTGTCGGGGAGGTCCAGCTCTTCCTCGTGGCCCTCGCGCGCGAACTTGCGCAGCCGGCGCAGCGCGACCTTGATGTTGCGCGTGCCCAGTTCCTGGCTGTCGTCGTAGTCCTTGTAGGCGCGCTGGTCCCAGACCTTCACGGCGCTCTTGTTGCGGCCCTTCTCCTGGCCGATGCGGATGCCCTGCGGGTTGAAGCCATTGGCACCGAACGGCGAGGTGCCGCCCGTGCCGATCCATTTGCTGCCGCCCTCGTGGCGCTCCTTTTGCTCCTCGAAGCGCTTCTTGAGCGTCTCCATGAGTTCGTCCCAGCCCATCTTCTCGATCTTGGCCTTCTCCTCGGGCGAGAGCTCGAGCTCGAGGTTCTTGCGCAGCCACTCGAGCGGGATGTCCTTCGTGAAGTCGGCCACCATTTCCACGCCCTTGAAGTAGGCGGCGAAGGCGCGGTCGAACTTGTCGTAGTGCTTCTCGTCCTTGACGAGCGCCGTGCGGGACAGGTAGTAGAAGTCGTCGATCGCGTAGCCGCCGTCCTGGCTCGCGGGCCCCACGACGCCCTGCTTGACCGCATCCAGCAGCATCAGGTACTCCTTGACGGAGACGGGCAGTTTGGCCGAGCGCAGGGTGTAGAAGAAGTCGATCAGCATGGCGCAGCTCCTTGGCGCTCAGGCCCTGGGTTTGTCGAGCTGGTAGCGCAGATGGGCTTGCACCGTCGGCCATTCGCTCTGGAGGATGGAAAACACCACGGTGTCGCGCAGCGTGCCGTTGGGCGCGATCTGGTGGTTGCGCAGGACGCCGTCCTGCTTGGCGCCGAGCCGGGTGATGGCCGCACGGCTCTGGAAATTGAACCAGTGCGTGCGGAACTCGACCGCGACGCATTGCAGGCGTTCGAACGCGTGGCCGAGCAGCAGCAGCTTGGCCTCGGTATTGAGGCCACTGCGCTGCGCGCTGGCACGGTACCAGGTGCTGCCGATCTCCACACGGCGGTGGGCCGCGTCGATGTTCATGTAGGTCGTCATGCCGGCAAACCGGCCCTGCGCGTCCCGCACCGCGAAGGGCAGCATGCTGCCCCTGGCCTGCAGCTCCAGGCGGCGCACGATTTCCGCCTCGACCTGGTCCGGTGCGGGAATCGCGGTGTACCAGTGCTTCCAGATCTCGCCGTCCTGTACTGCGGCGTGGGCCTCTGTGGCATGCGCATGCACCAGTGGCTCCAGCAGCACATGCTGGCCGTGCAGGGTCACCGGGTCAGCGAAGGCCATGGCGGAAGCAGGCCTCAGCGCCCGCGCTGGTTCATGAACACCAGCTTCTCGAACAGCGTCACGTCCTGTTCGTTCTTGAGCAGTGCGCCGACCAGCGGGGGCACGGCCACCTTGTCGTCCTTGCTTTGCAGCGCTTCGACCGGGATGTCTTCGGCGACCAGCAGCTTGAGCCAGTCCAGCAGTTCGGAGGTCGAGGGTTTCTTCTTGAGGCCGGGCAGGTTGCGCACGTCGTAGAAGGTCTTCATCGCGGCCGTCAGCAATTCCTTCTTGAGGCCGGGGAAGTGCACGTCCACGATCTGCTGCATGGTCGCCGCGTCGGGAAACTTGATGTAGTGGAAAAAGCAGCGGCGCAAAAACGCGTCGGGCAATTCCTTCTCGTTGTTCGAGGTGATGAAGACCAGCGGCCGGTGCTTGGCGCGGATCAGTTCACGCGTCTCGTAGCAATAGAACTCCATGCGATCGATCTCGCGCAGCAGATCGTTCGGGAACTCGATGTCGGCCTTGTCGATTTCGTCGATCAGCAGCGCGACCGGCTGCTCGGAGGCAAAGGCCTGCCACAGCACGCCCTTGACGATGTAGTTGTGGATGTCCTTGACGCGCTCGTCGCCGAGCTGCGAATCGCGCAGCCGGCTCACCGCGTCGTACTCGTACAGGCCTTGCTGCGCTTTGGTCGTGGACTTGATGTGCCACTGCAGCAGCGGCAGGTCCAGCGCACTGGCCACCTCCTCGGCCAGCATCGTCTTGCCGGTGCCCGGCTCGCCCTTGACCAGCAAGGGCCGCTTGAGCGTGGCGGCTGCATTCACCGCCAGCATCAGATCTTGCGTGGCAACGTAGTTGTTCGAGCCTTGGAATTTCATGGAGTCTGCGACGAGGGGTTTGCGAGGTGTGCCGGCTATACTCAAAGGTTGATTCCGGCCTGATTTCATTGAGATTGTGCGCGCAAAATGAATAACTTGATGACCACGGTGTTTGCGTTTGCTGTCGCCTCTGTGACGGCTTTGTCCAGCAGTGCGATGGCCCAGGAGGTCAAAGGAGACATCAAAGCCGGCCAGGGCAAGATCGATATGTGTATCGGTTGCCATGGCATTCCCGGCTACCAGACGGCGTTTCCCGAGGTGCACAAGGTGCCCAAGATCTCGGGGCAGAGCGCGGCCTACATCCGCTCTGCGCTGGACGGGTACCGCACGGGTTCGCGCAAGCACCCGTCCATGCGCGGCATCGCCGAATCGCTGAGCGACCAGGACATCGCCGATGTCGCGGCCTACTACAGCGCCGACGGTGTGGTGGCCGGCGCCACGCTGCCCGAGCAGCCCTCCAAGCAGCCCAGCGCGCAGGTCGCGGCGCTGCTGCAAAAGGGCGCCTGCGTGTCCTGCCATGGCGCCAACTTCGCCAAGCCCATCGACCCCAGCTACCCCAAGATCGCAGGGCAACACGCGGACTACCTGTTCGTGGCGCTCAAGTCGTACAAGGTCGAGGGCAACGGTCCCGTGGGCCGCAGCAATGGCGTGATGGCACCGATCGCCAAGCAGTTCTCCAATGCCGAGCTCAAGGCCATCGCGAACTACCTGCAAAGCTTGGACGGCGACCTGAAGACCATTCCCGAATCGCGCTTCCGCTGAGCCTCGGAACGCATCGCACAAAGCCCGCTGTACGCGGGCTTTTTCATGGGTGTCAGTCCTGTGTGGCGCGCCGCTGCACGCAAGCTATGTAGGCCTGTCCGTCCGGCGGGCGGCCGGCACGCTGGCTTTCCCACATCATGCGGCCCAGGCACTCCATGACCTCGTGGTGGGCCTGGTGCAGCGAGTCGCGGCGGTGCTCCAGCAGTTCGACGGCCTGGCGGATGCCGCGCGGCTGGTCGATCGAGCATTGCTCGCTGATCGACAGGTGCATGGACAGGTGCAGGAACGGGTTCTGCTGCCCGTCCTGGCCGTCGTAGACACGGGCCACGGCCGCGTCGGCGTCCAGCAGGTCGGCGTGGTATTCGGGGTGCTCGGCGATCCACTGGCTGGCCAGTGTTTCGATGGCCTCCATGGGCTGGCCGGCGCGGGCCTTGGCGTGCGCGCCGCAAAAGAAGCGGCGCACGTCCGCCTGCGAGGGATTGAACATCGGCCAAGCCTAGCATGGGGGTGTTCCGCGGTGCAGGCCGCGCGCGCAATGGCCCCCTGCGGCGGGGCGGCGCGTCAGGGGCCGGACACGGGCTGCATGGCCGCGCCGGCCTGCTGCGGCTGCTCGTAGGCGCAGGCTGCGTGGTACATGGCCTCCTCGGGCTCGCCGGGCACCACGGGCGAGAAGCCGGGCGCCTGGGTCTCGCTGGCCACGAGCCGGCCCTGTGCCATCGCACCGTCGTAGTACCGGCGCGCCAGCACGCGCATGCTGGCGTGCCTGCAATCGAAGGCCAGCCACTGCTTGACCGAGCGCACCTCGTAGAGCATCCAGCGGTGCGGCACGGGGTAGTCGGTCAGGAACCAGGCCTGGCGCGGGTTGGCCACGAACAGGCCGACGAAGGCGTTGTGGCTGTAGCGCTCCGTCGCCGGCTCCTGGTAGACGGCGGCGCCGCTGCTGGCCGGCAGCGGCAGTTCGGTCCATTCGGCGGCCAGGGCCGACGTGCCGACCAGGAGCAGGGAGAGCAGCAGCGAACGCATGGTCCCTTGGTTATCGGCGCGCCCGGCACAGGCTTGAGCCGGCTCTGGCATCAGGCCTTGCCGGCCAGCTCCTGGAGCAGGGCCGTGGCGCGGTCCACGCGCACGTCGCCTTCGGCCACCATGCGCTGGGCGATGGCATCGACCTGCGCGCGCGTGGCGCCGGCCACGAGCGCGATGTTGCGTGCGTGCAGCGCCATGTGGCCGCGCTGGATGCCCTCGGTGGCCAGCGCACGCAGCGCGCCCAGGTTCTGCGCCAGGCCCACGGCCACCGTGATCTCGGCCAGCTCCTGGGCCGATTGCACGCCCATGATCTTGAGCGCGAGCCGGGCCAGCGGATGCGTCTTGGTCGCGCCGCCGACCAGGCCCAGCGGCATCGGCATCTCGATGCTGCCGACCAGGCGGCCGGCCGCGTCCTTCTCCCAGCAGGTCAGCGAGCTGTAGCGGCCGCTGCGGCTCGCGTAGGCGTGTGCGCCGGCCTCGACGGCGCGCCAGTCGTTGCCGGTGGCCACGACCACGGGGTCGATGCCGTTCATGATGCCCTTGTTGTGCGTGGCCGCGCGGTAAGGGTCGACGGCGGCGAACACATAGGCGTCCAGGATGCCCTCGATGATGTCCTCGCCGCGGCGCTCGGGCGTGGTCAGCGTCTCGGGCGTCAGCACCACGCGCGCGCGCGCCAGCCGCAGATCGGCCAGGTTGGACAGGATGCGCAGCCGCACGCGCCCGCCCGTGATCTGCTCGACCTGCGGCGCCACGGCCTCGGCCATCGTGTTGACGGTGTTGGCGCCCATCGCGTCGCGCACGTCCACGATCAGGTGCAGCACCAGCATGGGGCCGCGCGGCGTGTCGGGGAAGACCTGGACCTCGATGTCGCGGCAGCCGCCGCCCAGGCCGATCAACACGGTGTCGCGCGCGTTGGCCGTGGCCAGGATCTCGTCGCGCCGGCGCAGCAGCGCCTGCCGCGCGCCCTGGGGGTCGGACAGTCCCAGCACCTGCACCTGCGCGCGCATCAGCGGCAGGCTGCTGGAGGTCTCGAAGCCGCCGCTCTCGCGTGCCAGCTTGGCCATGAACGAGGCCGCCGCCACCACCGAGGGCTCTTCGACCACCATGGGCACGAGCACGTCGCGGCCGTTGACCTGGAAGTTGCCGGCCACGGCCAGCGGCAGCTCGAAGCGGCCGATCACGTTCTCGATCATGCCGTCGGCCAGGTCCAGGCGCAGTGCGCCGGGCTGCTCCAGCAGCGCGCGCTCCTCGGCGCTGAGGCCCGTGGCCTGGGCGATGTGGTCCAGCCGCTGCGCCGGGCTCAGCGCGCGGAAGTTCGGAAGGCGCGAGTCGCTGCCCATGGTGTGTCTCCGTGGTGTTGGGGTCGCGGCATTCTGGGTCGGCTGTACCCGCGCGCACAGGTACAGTTCACCGGAACAGCAGATTCCCATGCCGCCCGCCGAATCCATCTTCGTCCAACTGGCCGACGCGCTCGAACGCCAGATCCTGGAAGGCGCCTTCCGCGCCGGCGACAAGCTGCCTTCGCTGCGCGAGCTGGCCAGCCAGCGCGGCCTCGGAAAGAACACCGTGGTGGCGGCCTTCGAGCTGCTGGTCGCGCGCGGCCTGGTCGAGCCGCGCCGCGGCGCCGGCTTCTTCGTCAAGGCCCAGCCCCGTCCGATGGCCGCGGCGGCGGAGGACGACGCAGGCTCGCTGGGCCGCGCCATGGGCATCGTCTGGCTCATGCGCAACCAGCTGCGCGAGGAACCGGGCCAGCTCAACGTGGGCGATGGCTTTCCGCCCATCGAGTGGCTGGCCGGCGCCCGGCTGGACCGGCACCACCACAAGGTGGCGCGCGGCGGCCTGGGCACGCTGTTCCGTTACGGCAACCGCTTCGGCTACGAGCCCTTGCGCCAGCGCCTGGTGCGCCGGCTGGCGGACTTCGGCATCGAGGCCAGCACGCGCCAGACCGTGCTCACGCACGGCGCCAACGAGGCCATGGACATCATCGTGCGCTACTTCGTGCCGCCCGGCGCCGTGGTACTGGCCGACGATCCGGGCTACTACCCGCTGTTCGGCAAGCTGCACCTGGCCGGCGCACGCACCGTGGGCGTGCCGCGCACGGCCGACGGGCCCGATCCGCAGGCGCTCGAGCAGCTGCTCGCGCAGCACCGGCCGCGCGTGTTCTTCACGCAGTCGCTGGCGCACAACCCCACGGGCTCGGACCTCGCGCCGGCCGTGGCCCGGCAGGTGCTGGCGCTGGCACGCCAGCACAACCTCTTCATCGTGGAGAACGATCCGCTGGCCGACTTCAAGCCGCCACAGTCCACGCGGCTCGCGGCGCTGGACGGCCTGGAGCGCACGCTCTACGTGGGCAGCTTCTCCAAGTCGCTGTCGGCCGCGCTGCGCGTGGGCTTCATTGCCTGCAGCGCCGACCTGGCCAGCGACCTGGCGGACCTCAAGGCCCTGGTGCATGTCAGCAGCTCGGAGTACTGCGAGCGCACGGTGGAGACCCTGCTCGGCGAGCGCCAGTACCAGCACCACCAGGCGCATCTGCGCCGGCGCGTGGGCGAGGCCACGGCGCGCGCGCAGGCGCTGCTGCGCGGCTTCGGCGCCGAGCTGTTCGCGCAGACGCCGGCCTCGCTGTTCCTGTGGGCGCGCCTGCCCGGCGTGCCCGACGCGCTGGCCCTGGCCGAGGCCCTGCGCGCGCACCAGGTCGTCATGGCGCCGGGCCGCATCTTCAGCGTGGATCCCGAGGCGCGCTCGCCCTGGTCGCGCTTCAATGTCGGCGCCGTGCTCGACCCGCGCTTCGCGCCCGCGCTGCAGGCCGTGCTGCGCGAGCCCTTTGGAGACTGACATCGCCACCCGACCCGTGCGCGCCAAGGAAGACCGCCATTTCGTGACCGCGCTCGCGCGTGGGCTGGACCTGCTGCGCGTCTTCGCCTCGGGCGAGGAGCGGCTCAGCAACCAGGAGCTGGCCGAGCGTTGCCGGCTGCCCAAGTCCACCGTGACGCGGCTGACCTACACGCTGACCCGGCAGGGCTACCTGGTCCATGTGCCCGAGTCGGGCCGCTACCGGCTGGGCCTGCAGACGCTGGCGCTGGGCGGCACCACGCTGTCACGGCTGGACGTGCGCGAGGCCAGCCATGGTCTGCTGCAGCAGCTGGCCGATGCCACGCAGACCATGGTGGCGCTGGCCATCCGCGACGACCTGGCCATGCTCTACATCGACAACTGCGTGAGCGAGCAGGCCATCGTCACGCTGCGGCTCAGCATGGGCTCGCGCATGCCGCTGGCCAGCTCGGCCGTGGGCCGGGGCTACCTGGCCGGCGCGACGCCCGCGGTGCGCCAGATGCTGGTGGCGCGGCTGCTGGCGCTGGACCCACCTGGCGGCGATGCGCTGCACACCACGGTGGCGCAGGCCGTGGCCGACCTCGCGGAACTGGGCTGCGTGCGCTCCTTCGGCGCCTGGCGGTCCGAGGTCAATGCCATCGCCGTGCCGCTGCGCCTGGGCGCGAACCAGCCGCTCATGGTGGTCAACGCCGCGGCCGCGGCCTACGCCGTGCCGGCCGAGGTCTTCCTGCGCGAGGTGCGGCCACGGCTGGTCGACACCGTGCGCGCGATCGAGGCGCGCTACCGCGCCGCCTGAGCGGCGATCTCGTCCTCCACGTCGCGCAGCTTGTCCTTGCCGAAGAACATCTGCGTGCCGACGAAGAAGGTCGGTGAGCCGAAGGCGCCGCGGCCGTGGGCTTGCTGCGTGTTGGCCAGCAGCTGCTGCTTGACCTCGGCCTCCTGGCTGGTGGCGATCAGCGCCTGCGCGTCCAGGCCGGCCGCGGTCAGTTCGGCCGCGATGACGGCCGCATCGGCCATGTTGCAGCCGCGCTCCCACATGCTCGCGTAGACCGCGTCCACATAGCGCTCGAAGCAACCCAGCCGCTGCGCTGCCACCGCGCCGCGCATGATCTGCAGCGTGTTGACCGGGAAATGCGGGTTCATGCGAAAGGCCGTGAGCCCATGCCGCGCGATGAAGCGCTGCATCTCCATGCGCTCGTAGGCCATCTTGAGCGGGATCTCGGCAAAGGCTTCGGCCGGCGAGCGGTTGTTGGCCAGCTTGAACAGGCCGCCCAGCAGCACGGGCTGGTAGGCGAAGCGCACGCCCGTGCGTGCCTCGATCTGCGGAATCACCTTGTGCGACAGGTAGGCATTGGGGCTGCCGAAGTCGAACAGGAATTGGGCTTGCGTCATTTACCAGGTCTCCATCCAGGGTCGGATCTCGGTCTCGTGGGTCCAGGCGTCGCGGGGCTGCTGGTGCAGCTGCCAGTACACCTCGGCGATGCTGTCGGGGCTCACGATACCGCCTTGTTCGCGCAGCGCGTAGCGCTCGGGGAAATTGCTGCGGATGAACTCGGTGTCGATGGCCCCGTCCACGATGGGGTGGGCCACGTGGATGCCCTGGGGCCAGAGTTCACGCGCCATGCTCTGCGCCAGCGCGCGCAGGCCGTGCTTGGCACCAGCGAAGGCCGCAAAGCCCTCGCGCCCGCGCAGGCTGGCCGTGGCGCCCGTGAACAAAATGGTGCCGCGGCCACGCGGCAGCATGGCCTTGGCGGCCTCGCGGCCCATCAGGAAACCCGCGAAGCAGGCCATCTCCCAGACCTTGAAGTACACGCGCGCCGTGGTCTCCGTGATGGAAAAGCGCACGTTGGCGCCGATGTTGAACACCGCCACCTCGATCGGCGCGATCTCGGTCTCGATCTTCTGGACCAGCGCGGCCATCTCCTCTTCCTTGCGCGCGTCGCTGCCGAAGCCGTGGGCCTGGCCGCCCTCGGCGCGGATCTGCTCGACGAGCGGCGCGAGCTTGTCGGCACTGCGCCGCGTGACGCAGGCGATGTAGCCCTCGCGCGCGAAGCGCCGGGCGATGGCGCCACCGGTCGCGTCTCCGGCGCCGATGACGAGGATGGCTTTCTTGTCTTGCATGTGGGCCTTTCAGGGGGAAATCGGGAGTTCGCCGGCCGCCATCTGCTTCAGGCGGCCCTTGAGCACCTTGCCGGTCGGGGCGGCCGGCAGCTGGGCGAGGACATGGATGTCGGCGGGCTGCTTGTAAGGCGACAGGCGCTCGCGCAGGTGCAGGCGCAGCGCGGCTTCGTCGAGCGGCTGGCCGGGCGTCATCTCCACATAGGCCACGACCTCCTCGTTGTGCCCGACCGTGCGGCCGACCACGGCCGACTGCAGCACGCCCGGAAAGCTGTTGAGCGCCTGCTCGACCTCGAGCGGGTAGACGTTGAAGCCCGAGCGGATGATGAGCTCCTTGCTGCGGCCCGCGATGTGCAGCGCACCGTCCTCGCCCTGGCGCGCGAGGTCGCCGGTGTTGAACCAGTCTTCGGCGTCGATGAGCTCGCGCGTGCGCTCCGGGTCGCGGTAGTAGCCGCGCATCACGTTGGGGCCGCGCGCCCAGAGTTCGCCGACCTCGCCGTGCGGCACGGGCATGCGCTGTGCATCCAGCAGGCGGATCTCGATGCCCGGGATCGGCG
>DATKFT010000507.1:0-14335 GCA_035544335.1 Pseudorhodoferax sp. | reverse complement strand
CACCACCGCCGGCAGCCCCATCACCCTGAGCGTGGAGAACGGCCTGGTGGTCGGTCGCGATGCCGACGGCAACGCCGCGTTCGCCATCGCCATCGACCCGGACACCGGCGTCATCAGCGTCGCCCAGTACCAGTCCCTGCACAACGCTCCCGACCGCTCCTCCAGCTCCATCGCCCACATCGCGCTGTTCGCGGCGCTGATCGCCGTCATGGGCCTGATCCCCAAGTTCGACCTTCCCTTCGGCGTACCCATCACGCTGCAGACCCTGGGCGTCATGATGGCCGGCTGCCTGCTCGGCGCACGGCGCGGCTTCCTCGCCGTGTGCCTGCTGCTGCTCATGGTGGCCCTGGGCCTGCCGCTGCTGGCGGGTGGACGCGGCGGGCTCGGCGTCTTCGTCGCACCCTCGGCCGGCTTCCTGATCGGCTGGCCCTTCGGCGCCTTCGTGGCCGGCCTGGTCATGCGCCGCCTGTCGCACCTGCAGGGCCGTGCCCTGCTCGCGGCCGCGTTTGCTGCGTCGCTGGTCGGCGGCATCGGTGTCGTCTACGCGTTCGGCATCGCGGGCCTGACGGTGCTTGCCAACCTGACGCCCGTCCAGGCCGCACTGGCCAGCGCAGCCTTCATTCCGGGCGACCTCGTCAAGTGCGCGATCTGCGCGGCCGTGGTGCAGACCGTGCTGCGCGGGCTGCCGCACTGGCGCCTCGCGCGCTAGGCGCGGGCACGGCATGACGGCGAGCACCGCGCCGCGCGCAGACACCGCCGCCGTGGACCGCGCCAGCCCTGCGGATGCCCGGCCACGGCACCGGGACACGGTGCATGCGCCGCTGCAGGACTGGGCGCGAGAGGCGCCACACCGCCTGGCGATCGACGACGGCACGCTGCGCCTGAGCTTTGCCGAGCTGGCGGCCCGGGTCCAGGCCTCGGCACCGGCACCGCGCGCAGCCGGCACGGCGCCGCGCCCGGTCTGGGTCGACGACGCCCTCGCGCCCGGTGCACAGCTTGTGCAGTTCCTGCAGACCATCGCGGCCGGCGATGCCGCCGCCGTCGGCGACCCCGACTGGTCTGCCAGCGTGCGCCGCACGCTCGCCGAGCGCCTGGGCGCGCATCCGGCCGGCGGCGCCGCACCGCCAGCGGGATTGCCGCCAGAGTCCTTCTACGTCGGCTTCACCTCGGGCAGCACCGGCCTGCCCAAGGGCTTCGTGCGCAGCCACCGCTCGTGGACGAGCAGCTTCGAGGCCTGCCTGGATGCGTTCGGCCCGGCCGCGCACACGACGCTGCTGGCACCCGGGCGGCTGTCGCATTCGCTGTTCCTCTTCGGCGCACTGCTGGGCCTGTGGACCGGCGCCGGCGTGCGCCTGCAGCCGCGCTTTTCCGCCGCGGCCACGCTGCAGACGCTGGCGGCCGGCGAGGCGCTGAGCCTCGTGGCCGTGCCCAGCCAGCTGATCCTGATGCTGGAGCAGGCCCGGCGGCATGGCCCCCGCGCCATCGCGGCGACGCGGCTCGTGATGGTCAGCGGTGCGCCCTGGCCGCGCGCGCGCACGCCGCAGCTGCGCCAGCTGTTCCCCAACGCGCGCATCGTCGAGTTCTACGGCGCCTCGGAGACCAGCTTCATCGCCTGGACCGACAGCCATGCCGAGCTGCCCGCCACGGCGGTGGGGCGCCCCTTCGCGCAGGTCGATCTGCGCATCGTGCCGCCCGACACCGCACCTGCCGACACCATGCTTGCCGGCAGCACGGCAGACCCCGCGCGCCCCGGCCGGATCTACGTGCGCAGTCCCATGGTGTTCAGCGGCTACGTGACGCCCGAGCCGTCCGATGGCCCCGGTGCGCTGCTGCGCGCAGGCGACTGGCTGTCGGTGGGCGACATGGGCCATCTGGACGCGCAGGGGCTGCTGCACCTGGCCGGCCGCCAGCAGCGCATGTTCGTGGTCCAGGGCAAGAACCTGTTCCCCGAAGAGGTCGAGCATGTGCTGGCCGAGCATCCCGCGGTCGCATCGGTGTCGGTCCAGGCCGTGGGCGATGCGGTCCGTGGACAGCGCGCGGTGGCCGTGCTGGAGCTGTCCGGCCAGGTCGACCGCGCCGCCCTCGTGGACTGGTGCCGCGCGCGCCTGGAGGCCTACAAGACACCGCGCGCCTTCCACCTGTGCCGCAGCTGGCCGCGCACGGCGAGCGGCAAGACCGACCACGGTGCGCTGGCCAGCCTGCTGGCCGCGCACCCCGAGGGGCCGCCCGGCTGGAGCGTGTTGCCGTGGCGCAGCTGAACCCGGCGCCGGACGCGCCCTGGCTGCTGGCCTGGGCGCGCAGCGCGGTGCAGCCCCGCGCCGGCGCGCTCGCAGAGCTGGCCGCACACGAGATCGGTGCGCCCGTCGTGCGCGCGCTGCTGGCGCGCAGCGGCATCGCGGCCGCGGCCGTGGACGCGCTGGTCTGCGGCAACGCGCTGGGAGCCGGTGGCAATCCGGCGCGCATGGTGGCGCTGGCCGCCGGCCTGCCGGACCGGGTGGCGGCCTTCTCCGTGGACACCCAGTGCTGCTCGGGCCTCGATGCGGTGGCCATGGGCGCCGGCCTGATCGCGAGCGGACAGGCCGAGCTGGTCGTGGCCGGCGGCGCCGAGGCCTGGAGCCGCGCGCCGATCCGCCAGCACCGCCCCCGCACCGCCGAGGAGGCACCGCGCGCGTACGAGCGGCCGGCCTTCGCACCCGACCCGTCGCGCGACCCGGACCTCGCCCAGGCCGCGGCCGACCACGCGGCGCAGGCCGGCATCTCCCGCACCGCGCAGGATGCGTTCGCCATCCTGAGCCACGCGCGCACGCTGGCCGCCCGCGCATCCATGGCCGCGGAGATCGTGCCCATCGCCGCGGCCACGCACGACAGCTACGCGCGCCAGCTCGATGCGGCGCGCGCCGCGCGCATGCCGGTCATGGCCATGGCGGCCACGCCGTCCAGCGAGGGCCTGGACCCACGGGCCACCGCGCTGAGCCGGCTCGCCATCTCGCCCCAGGCCGACGGCGCGGCGTTCGTGCTCATGGCCTCGCCCGCGGCCGCAGCGCGTCTGTCGGCCCGGGCCCGGCTGCGCTGGCGCACTGGCATGGCCGTCGGCACGGCACCGGAGATGCCGCTGCTGGCCGCCGGCCAGGCGGCCCGGGAACTGCTGGCGCGGCACGGCCTCACGGCGGACGCGCTGTGGGGCGTCGAGCTGCACGACGCGTTCGCGGTGCAGGCGCTGGCCTTCGCCGCCGCACTGGGCATCGCGCCCGAACGGCTGAACCGTGCCGGCGGAGGGCTCGCACGCGGGCATCCCATCGGCGCATCGGGCGCCATCGCGCTGGTGCGCCTGCTGGCCGACATGGCGCGCGAGGCGCCGTCCGGTGCGCTGGGTCTCGCGGCCATCGCCGCGGCCGGCGGCCTGGGGTCCGCGGCGCTAATCGAAAAGCTGTAGCGCCGAGCGCCTCGGCCGTCCCGGCTAACGCAGCACGCGCAGGAACTCCGCCACCTCGCGCCGCGTGGTGCGCACGGCGTTCTCGGGCGCCGCCGGTTCGGCGTAGCCGATGGCCAGGCCGCACACGACCGCCTGGCCGCTGTCCAGGCCCAGCACCTCGCGCACGACCTGCGGATAGGACGCCAGCGCGCCGATCGCACAGCTGCCCAGGCCACGCGCCGCAGCGGCCAGCATCAGGCCATACAGGCACATGCCCAGGTCCATGTAGCAGCCGGCCCCCATGCGCGCATCGATCGTGACGAGCAGGGCGACCGGCGCATCGAAGAAGCGGAAGTTGCGCTCGAACTGCGCCCGCCGCGCCGCCTGGTCGTCGCGCGCCGCGCCCAGCGCGCCATAGAGCGCCTGCGCCGCCGCGACCTGGCGGCGGCGCAGGCCCATGGGCATGGGCACCGGGAAGTAGCGGTAGTCCTCGCACGCGGGCACCTGGTCCCGGTGCGACTGGACCAGCGCGTCCGACAGGCGCTGCCGCGCGGCGCCCTCGACACAGATGAATTCGCCAGGCTGCAGGTTGGCGCCGCTGGGCGCGCGGCGCGCCTCGTGCAGCATCTGGCCTATCCATGCATGCGGCACCTGCTGGTCCGTGAAGCGGCGCGTGGACGTGCGTTCCGCGGCCAGTGCGGCCCAGCCCGGCCAGGCCGACGCCGGCATGCCGTCGGCGCCCTGCTGGACAGTGTCATCGCTTGCTTGTTGCATCGCCCGATTTTCGCCGCCCGGGCGCCCGGGATCGGCGAGCGGCGATCGCCGGCCACGCCAGCGCGCCGGTGCGCTAACGCGCCGCCATGCGCACGCACAGGTCGAAGGCCTCCTGCAGCCCCTCGATCTGCGCGATGCCGCGGCCCGCGATGTCGAAGGCGCTGCCGCTGGCCGAGGTGGCCACGGGCACGGGCAGCCCGCCGTGCAGCGTCACGCCCTTCTCGAAGCCCATGAGCTTCATCGCGATCTGGCCCTGGTCGTGGTACATGGAGACCACGGCGTCCACGTCGCCGCGCCGCGCGCCGATGAACACGGTGTCGGGCGAATAGGGGCCGCGCGCGTCCAGGCCCTCGGCGCGCAGGCGCTGCACGGCCGGCGCGATGGTCTCGATCTCCTCCATGCCGATGGAGCCGCCGTCGCCCGCATGCGGGTTCAGGCCCGAGACCGCGATGCGCGGCTTGGCGACGCCGGCCCGGCGCAGCGCCTGGTCGATCAGCCGCACGGCGTCGCAGACGCCCTCGCCCGTGATGTGCGCCGCCACGTCCTTGAGCGGGATGTGCGAGGTCACGCGCGAGGTCCAGAGCGCGCCCGTCAGGTTGAACTCGCTCGTGAAGCCCTGCACACCGAAGCGCTGCTGCAGATGCCGCAGCTCGTCTTCCTGCGTGAGCCCGCCCAGGCGCAGCGAATGCTTGTTGAGCGGCGCGAACACGATGGCGTCGGCGCGGCCCGCGCGCACCGCGTCGATGGCCAGGTCCAGCGCCCGCATGCTCGCGCGGCCCGAGGCCTCATTGGACTCGCCGAGCACGGGCGGGGCCTGCAGCACGTCGCAGGGCAGCAGCGTGATGCGGCCGCTCTCGTGGCGCACCGTGTCCAGGTCGGCCACGCGCAGCAGGTCCAGCCGCTGGTCGGCGATGGCCTGGCCCGAAGCCAGCGTCTGGCCGTCGGCGATCAGCAGGACCTCGGCCTGCGCGCGGTTGCGCTCGCGCGCGAGCAGCTTGACGGCCATCTCGGGGCCGACGCCGCTGGGGTCGCCGAGCAGCACGGCGATGCGGGGACGTTGGGACGTGTTCATTCGGTTCTCCAGCACGCGGCATGCCGCCCGCTGCCCACGGCGCGGTTCGCATGCCACTGTTCGAAAGGCCGCGGAGCGGGCCATGCGCGTGCACCCGCGGAACCGGCTTGGCCGGTCCGCTGGGTGCGCCCCCTGGGGGGTATCGGCCTGCCGCACGCAGTGCGGCAGGCCAAACGGGGGGAGCTCATTCCGCCTTGATGTTGGCGCCGCGCACGAGGCGGCCATAGTGTTCGTATTCGCTGCGGTTCATCTCGGCGAAGCGCTCGCCGGTCAAGCTGCCGACCTCGCCGCCCAGGGCCTTGATGCGGGCCTGCACCTCGGGCAGCTGCAGGACCTGGCCCAGGTCGGCCGTCAGCCGCTCCAGGGTCGCGCGCGGCGTGCCGCCCGTGGTGTACAGGCCGTACCAGGTCGACACGTCCGCGCCCTGGATGCCGAGCTCGGCCAGCGTGGGCACCTCGGGCATCTCGGCCGAACGCGTGGGCGAACTCACGGCGAGCGGGCGCAGCTTGCCCGCGCGGATCTGGCCCATGGCCGAAGACGTGCTGTCGAACATCATGTCGACCTCGCCCGCGATGATGTCGATGTGGGCCTGCGAGCTGCCCTTGTAGGGCACGTGGATCGCGCGCGTGCCCGTGGCCATGCCGAAGGCCTCGCCGCCGATGTGCTGCGTGCTGCCCACGCCCGAGGACGCGTACTTGAGCGCGCCGGGCCGGGCCGCCAGCGCGGCCTGCACGTCCTTGACGCTCTTGTACGGCGCGGCGCTCGACACCACGAGCACATTGGGCATCACGGCCACGAGGCCGACGGGCTGCAGGTCCTTGAGCGGGTCGTACTTGAGCTTGAGCATGTGCGGCGCCACGGCCTGGGCCGTGTTGGTGGCCAGCAGCAGGGTGCTGCCGTCGGGCGCCGCGCGCGCGGTCAGCTCGGCCGCGATGGTGTTGGACGCGCCGGGCCGGTTCTCGACCACGACGGCCTGCCGGAGCGTGCCGGCCAGCTTGTCGGCCAGCACGCGCGCGAGGATGTCGGTGCCACCGCCCGGCGAGGCACCGACCAGGATGCGCAGCGGCCGGTCGGGAAAGCCCTGGGCCAGCGCGGGCGCGCCCAGGGCCAGCAGGCCGAGCAAGGCCAGCGCGCGGCGCCGGCCCGAGATGTCGTGGGGCATGTGCATGTCTCCTGCAGCGCGGGCGTTCGAAGCGCTCGCCCGTCGCAGTGCAGAGCCTAGGGATTTCCGCGGCAGCAATCCAATCGCGGATGCCGAACAATCGATCACCTTTTGGATATGACACAGCCCCTCAGCGACCAGGCCCTGCTGCTGCGCGTGCGCCCGCGCCAGCTGCTGCTGCTCGCGGCGCTGGACACCGAGCGCCACCTGGGCCGCGCGGCCCAGTCCATGAACGTGACACAGCCGGCCGCCACCAAGCTGCTGCTGCAGCTGGAGGAGTCGCTGGGCGAGAAGCTGTTCGAGCGCCTGGCGCGCGGCATGCGGCCGCTGCCGGCCGGCGAGCTGCTGATCCGCTATGCGCGCCGCATGCTGACCGACTTCGGTGCCGTGCGCGAGGAGATGGGCGCGCTGCGTTCGGGCCTGTCGGGCGCGCTGCGGCTGGCGGCCGTGCCGGGCGCCGCGCCCGCGCTGCTGGCGCCCGCGCTGCTGGAGTACCGGCGGCGCCATCCGCAGGTGGCCTTGTCGGTGGCCGAAGGCACGAGCGACCTCGTGCTCGCCCAGCTCGCGCGCGGCGACGTGGACCTCGTGCTGGGCCGGCTCACCGAGGGCTTCAGCGCCGAGGACTTCGCGATCACGCCGCTGCTGGAGGAGGCCATGCAGGTCGTCGTGCGCACGGACCATCCCGTGTTCTCACGCAAGCGGCTGCGGCTGCAGGAACTGGGCCACTGGTCCTGGGTGCTGCAGCCCGCGGGCTCGCCGCAGCGCGGGCGGCTGGAGGCCGCGCTGCGCGAGGCCGGCGTGCACCGGCGGCTGGACTACATCGAGACCGCGTCGACCACGGTCACCACCACGCTCGTGGCCGGCTCGGACATGGCCGCGCTGATGCCCAGCTCGCTGGCCGCGCACTACGCGCGGCTGGGCGTGCTGCGCGTGGCGCCCGTGCTGCTGCCGATCCGGCTGCCGGCCATCGATGTGATCGCGCCGCGCGCGCAGCCGCTGTCGCCGGCCGCACAGCAGTTCCACGCGCTGCTGCTCGAGCGCGCGGGCGGCTGAGCCTCGACGGTCCATGGTGTGGGGTACGCGCCCGTCGGCCGTACTTCGGCGGCCTGCTGGTGCGAACGCCCCAGCGAACTTGCCAAGCCATTGCGCCGGCTGCGCCGTGCGTCGCTGCGTCTGAGCGCAGGCGATCGCCGGATGAGCCCGGTGCCGGCTCCGGCTCTGCCTCTGGCTCTGGCTCTGGCTCTGGCTCTGGCACAGCCTGCGATGTGCCCCGCACGGCCTGGATCCTGTAGGCCCGCATCGGTGTGTTCCATGCGAGGAAGACTGCAGGTCCTGAGGTCCTGCTGCAGGTGGTCCGCGCCATCGACCTCGGAGCGCTCGTGGCGCGGCTGCTCGAAGAGCCGGCGGTCTCTCGGGGCTGCACGCGCACAACGCATATCCACATACCAAACGCCGATAGCCGCTCCTCGCACTCTCTACCTAGAATTTTTTTTGGGCGACAGGCATGTGAACGAACCTGGCGACACCGCCACCGACAACAAGGAGACAACCCATGGAGCTATTGGCCGAAGGGACGCCGATCGCCGGACCGTCCATGCCTCGCCGCAGATGGATGGGCGTGGCACTTTGCATGGTCACGACCGCAACGCTCGCCAAGGAAAACTGGCCCACGCGCCCGGTGAAGTTCCTTGTCCCGTCCCCGCCCGGCGGGCCTGCCGACATGTTTGCGCGACTCTTCGCGGCCCATTGCGCGACGGTGTTCTCCGCTCCCATCATTGTCGAAAACCGCCCGGGCGCCACGGGTTCCATTGCCTCGCAGGCACTGGCGCGCAGCCCGGCTGACGGAACAACGTTTCTGATCGGATCGAACAGCACCTTCGTATTGACACCGCTGCTGCAGAAGCATCCGGGCTATGACCCCGCACGCGATTTCGCACCGGTAGGCACCTTCACCAGCTACCCCGCGCTGCTGCTGGGCCGCCGGGAACTGCCCTTCAGCGACGTCGCCGGGCTGGTCGCCCATGCCCGGAACCATCCGGGCCGCCTGAACTACGCGAGTTTCGGTCTCGGCAGCCTCGGCCATCTGGCCAACGAGTACCTGTGCCATCTCACAGGCGTGCGGGTGACGCATGTCAACTACCCAGGAACCATGGCGGTGCTGCAGGCCCTGGCCAAGGGGGAAGCGGACTACGCCTTTGACAGCTACGGCAATGCACGTGGCCTGGTCGACGCGGGAAAGATCGTGCCGTTGGCCATCGCCAGCACGCAGCGCGATCCCCGGATGCCCAACGTGGCGTCCATGGCCGAATCCGGATTCCCCCAGATGGATCTGCGCATCTGGATCGGATTCGTGGCGCCGGCAGGCACGCGCCGGGACATTGTTTCGCGCCTGAACGCCGAATTGAAGCGCTTCGCCGAGTTGCCGGAAACGCGCCAGCGCCTGGAAGCGGGCGCCAGCGACCTGGACACCGGATCGCCAGAGGCCATGGCCCAGCGCCTGAACAAGGAGCGGGTGTTCTGGACCAGTGTGGTGAAAGACGCCAAGGTCGTCGTGGAATGAAGGCAACCAGACAAGAAATGGAGACATCAATGGACCAGGCCGCCGACGCCGTATCCCCCAGCAAACTTGCGCACCTGGTCTTCAAGACCCGGGACAAGGCGCGCATGATGGACTGGTACAGCAAGGTGCTGGTGGCGCGCACCGTGTTCGACAGCGCATTCATCGGCTTTTTGTCCTACGACGACGAGCACCACCGGGTTGCGGTCATCCAGGACGTGAGCTTGGAGGGGCCTGCGCCACGCGCCGTCGGCCTGCACCACGCAGCCTTCACCTACAAGACGCTGGGCGAGCTGTTGGCGACCTACCGCCGCCTGCGCGGCCTCGGCATCGTGCACGCGCACGCGACCAACCACGGTCCGACCACGTCCATCTACTACGCCGATCCGGATGGCAACCGCGTGGAGCTGCAGATCGACAACTTCGACAGGCTCCCGGACGCAGCCGCCTGGTTCGATTCGGGCGAGTTTGCGGAGAACCCGATCGGCGTGGACTTCGATCCCGACAACCACCTGGCGCGCTTGGCGCGCGGCGAGTCCGAAGCCTCGATCAAGAAGCGCCCCAACATCGGCCCCAGAGGAATGCCCGCGCGATGAGAGCCCGCTTGAACTGCGCAGCGAGGCGGCGATGCTGATCGCCGATGGGGACCACGCGATCGGCGCGGGGCAGTCCGCATCCGCCCTCCTCGACCACAGCGATGCTGCCGAGCAGCACCTCCCCGGGAGCTTCGAGCACAGGCATCGCCCAGATCGGCGCCGCACTGGCCCGGCGCGCGCAGCGCAGTCGGCGCGTCACCTGGCACCTCGTCTCCCATGTTTGCCTGGCGAGGGCCGACGCCGGGACGACGCAGACCGGGGCGCATCCGGTCCTGACCTTGTGCCGCAGCGATTCAAAGGATCGCGCGCCGCATCCGTTCATGGCCACCGACGTGGTGGACCGGTTTGGGCGTGGCCAGACCTGTCGGTTGCGCATCGCGCACCCGCAGTTGGTTGCGGTGTTCCAGGCCGCAGCGTGAACGATCCGTTTTTCAGACAAGGAGTGCGATGAGCATGACGAGCAAGGTGATCGCCGCGTCCGCGGTGCGGCCGGTGTTGATCGTGGGCGGCGGCCCCGTCGGCTTGATGATGGCCATCCTGCTGGCACGCCAAGGCCAGCAGGCCATTGTTTTCGAGAAGAAGCTGCCGCGCGAATCCAGCGCACCGAAGGCGCATGTGCTGAACCCGCGCAGCCTGGAGATTTGCCGCGCGATGGGCATCGACGTGGACGCCATGCGCCGGTTGAGCGCACATGCCAGCGCGGGCAACTGCGCCCGCTTCATGCGCACGCTCAACGGCGCAGAATTCGGCAGCCTGCCCTTCGAGGCCCCTGCCGCAGCGCCGACCGCGGCTCCCACGCCCACGCCGCTTCTGAATCTGGCCCAGCCCTTGTTCGAGGCTGTGCTGCAGCGACACGCCGAGGCGCTGCCCGGAATCGAGATCCGGCGTGGCCATGCCTTCTTGTCCTGCGAGTCCAGCGCCCAGGGGGTTCGCGCGCAGATCCAGTCGGTCGACGGATGCTATGCCGTGGACGCCAGCTACCTGATCGGCGCCGACGGTGCCAACAGTGCCGTGCGGGAGCACCTGGGCATCGGCATGGATGGTGTCGCGGCCGTTCGCCCGCGCGTCACGATCCACTTCGAGGCAGATCTGCACCACATCGTCGGCGACCGTCCCGCCGTGTTGTACTGGGTGCTCGATCCCGATGCCCATGGCACTTTCATTGCCTACGACATCGGGCGCACCTGGGTGTACGCACCGCGCCATGTTCCCCAGCAGTTCGATCGCGCCGACTTCCCGGATGCGCGCTGCGAACAGCTGATCCGGCGCGCCGTCGGCGACGACCGGGTCACGGTCAAGATCAAGCATGTCGTGCCATGGATGATGTCCGCGCAGGTCGCCACGCGCTACCAGTGCGGCCGCTGCTTTCTCGTCGGCGATGCGGCACACCGCTTCCCACCGACCGGAGGCTTGGGACTCAACACCGGTTTGCAGGATGCCCACAACCTCGCGTGGAAACTCGCGGCCGTGCTGAAGGGGCGCGCCGACGCGGCGACGCTGCTGGCCAGCTACGAGTCCGAGCGCTTGCCGGTCGCGCGCATCAACACCCAGCAAAGCCTGGCCAACGCGGACAAGCTGACCGGGCTGTTCCGGCTCGCGGCCGAGGTACTGGATGCAGGGCATCCCGACGCGGTCCAGTGCGCGTCGTTGGCGGCCGAAGTGCAGACCCATCGGGAGCACTTCCTCAGCGAAGGCCTGCAACTCGGGTTCTGCTATGGCCCGCCCGTGCGCGGCCCGGCCGACCCGACGCACTACGAGGCTTCGTTCGAGCCCGGTGCGCGCATGCCGCATGCCTGGCTCCAGGTCGGTGGTGAGACCGTTTCGACCCTGGACCTGTTGGACCCGACGCGCTTCACCCTGTTGCTGGCGCCCGCAGCAGGTCGCTGGGTCCATTGGCATGCGCAGCTGCCCGATTGCCACACGGTAACGCTTCCGGCACAACCGAACTTCGCGCCGGCCTGGTTGGCCCACGACGTGCTGACGCGTGGCGGCGCGCTCTTGGTGCGCCCGGACGGCCACGTGGCTTGTCTCGCCAGCGACGACAGCGACGCCGCCTTCGACGCCGTGCGCCGCACTCTGGCGAACTTCGGCTTCGGGGCGTTCGACGCCCACAGCCGACAAGCGGCTGAGCTGGTCACGGACTGCGCATGAACAGACCCATCAGCACCACGCTCTGCCCAGGGTATGGACCGTGGCGGCATGCGGCGGCAGGAACGGTGCGGCCGCGGTCCGGCATGTCCCGCCACCGCCGCCCACGCGCACCGTGCGGGACTTCGCGGCCGGGCGCGGTGAGCGCATCGTCGAACGCGGGGCCAAGGGTGCCGCCGGCTCGCCGTCGCGCGCCGAGCCATCCAAGCTCCGGCAACCCAAGTGAGAAATGAACACCCCATGAACCCAGCAGCACAGGCCGGTACGCACCACCATGGCCCCTTGATCGACATGCACGCCCATGCGCTGTTGCCCGTGTGGCTGCAGGCTGCGGCCGATGCCAGCGGGCGGGCCGTGGAGTCGCTCATGATCGCAGGCACGCCGGCGCCGGCATGGTCCCCGCAGGGCCACCTCGACGTGATGGAGCGCCACGGCATCAGCGCCAGCGTGCTGTCGTGGCCGAGCGCCACGGCCTTTCTGCGAGGCCGGGCCGCCAGCAGCCTGGCCCGGCAGATGAACGAGCAACTGGCGGCCATCGTCGCGCGTCATCCCACCCGGTTCGGTGCCTTTGCCATCCTGCCACTGGACGACATGGAGGCAGCGATGCGCGAGATGGCGTATGCCCTCGATGTGCTCAAGCTCGATGGCGTGTCCTCCAGCACGCACATCAACGGTGTCTACCTGGGCGATCCTTCCTTTGACACCTGGTTCGCGGAAATGGACCGCCGTGGGGCGACGCTGTTTGTGCACCCCACCACCCCCAAGGGCTTCGATCTGGTCGGCATGGGCTTGAATGCCGCCATTTTGGAGTTCATGTTCGACTCCACGCGCATGGCGACGAACATGGTGCTCTCGGGCGCCAAGGCCCGCTTCCCGGGCATCAATGTCATCTGCACGCATGGTGGCGGCACGGTGCCGTACCTCGCATCGCGCATCAGCATTCTGGAGCCCCAGTTCGGCGCTGGCCAAGGGCGGCGCGTGCTCAATACCGACGAGGTGCTCGCGGGCCTGGGCAGCTTCTACTACGACCTCACGGCCTCCACAGCCCCGGCGTCGCTGGATGCGCTGCGGCGCCTGGTGCCGGCTTCCCAGCTGTTGATGGGGTTTGACTATCCCATGATGCCGGACACGAGCATCGCGCCCGCACAACAGCGCTTTGCGACCTACAGCGGCTGGCAGGACGCCGAGCGCGCGGCGATTGCGCATGGCAATGCACAGCACCTGCTGCCGCGTCTGGCCGCTGTCCAAGCTGTTGACCACATGGCGTCCAGGCGCGCGTGCATCGATCCGGTCGGGACGCGGGGCCACACCGGGGCACAGGGCTGACGCACGCCGTTGGCCAACGCGCTTGTTGTCCGGCGCCGGAGTGAACAGGCAGAACTCGCGCGCACCCTGCGGTCCCGGGATCGAGGGTGAATTTTCATCCCTTTCGCCGACGCGCAGCCCGCGCGGGGCGGGCTGCGCGCAGCACGGCGCGTTGCCGACGCATTCAAACGGAGACTTATGACCCATTCCTCGAACGGTGCACACAGCGTGGTCCAGACCCTGGTCGATGGTGGCATCGACGTGTGCTTTGCGAATCCCGGAACGTCCGAGATGCACTTCATGGCCGCGCTCGACCTGGAGCCCCGCATCCGCGGTGTGTTGGGGCTGTTCGAGGGCGTTGTCACCGGCGCGGCCGATGGCTTTGCGCGCATGGCGGATCGACCCGCCGCGACCTTGCTGCACCTGGGCCCGGGATTGGCCAATGGCGCCGCCAACATCCACAACGCCCGGCGTGCCGGCTCCGCCATGGTGAACATCGTGGGCGACCACGCCACGTACCACAAGCGCCATGACGCCCCGCTCACCTCCGATGTGGAGGGCATCGCCGCGCCATTCTCCGACTGGGTCCGTACGGCGGAAAGCGCCTGTACCGTTGGCCTCGACACCGCGGCGGCGATCCAGGCCGCCAGCGGCAAGCCCGGGCGCATCGCCACGCTGGTCCTGCCGGCCGACACCGCGTGGAACGCGGGGCCTGGTGCGGGCACGCTGCTGCCCCCGCGCGTCGCCCCGCGGGCCGGTGCGGACGCGGTGGTCGCCGCAGCCCGCATCCTGCGTTCAGGCGAACCGACTGCCATTCTCATGACGGGACAGGTGCTGCGCTCCGGCCCCCTGACGACCGCCAGCCGCATCGCGCAGGCGACCGGCGCACAACTTGTCGCACAGACATCCAACGGCCGGGTCGAACGCGGTCAAGGCCGCGTGGCGGTGCAAAGGCTGCCCTACGCGGTGGATGCGGCGCTCGCCTTCCTCAAGCCCTACAGGAACTTGATCCTGGTCGGGGCCAAGGCGCCGGTCGCCTTCTTCGCCTACCCGGACAAGCCCAGCGTTCTGACGGCCGCCGGTTGCCGGGTCTTCACGCTCACGGCACCGGACCAGGATGGCACCGAGGCTCTCGCGGACCTGGCGGCCGAGCTGAATTGCACGGCGCTTGCACCGCTCTTCTTGCAGCGGCAGCCCGAGATCCAAGGGTCGGACGACGGGCCCCTCAACTCTGCGTCCATCGCCCGCGTCGTCGCACAGTCGATGCCCGAGAACGCCATCGTGGCCGACGAGTCGGTGACCACCGGGC
>DATKFT010000506.1:0-2823 GCA_035544335.1 Pseudorhodoferax sp. | reverse complement strand
GCTGTGGCGCCAGCGCCTGGACGCCTGGCTCGGCTTCGGCGCGCGCCTGGTGCAGGTGCTGTCGCTGCTGCTGGGCCTGGGCGCGGTGCTGGTGGTAGGCAATACCGTGCGGCTGGACATCCAGGCGCGGCGCGAGGAGATCGGCGTGCTGCAGTTGCTGGGCGCCAGCGACGGCTTCATCCGCCGTCCCTTCATCTACCTCGGCGCCTGGTACGGCCTGGGCGCGGGCCTGCTGGCGCTGGGGCTGATCGGAGCCTGCGGTCTGGCGCTGCGTCCGCCGCTGGCGGCGCTGTCGGGCAGCTATGGCAGCCCGTTCGTCCTGCACGGGCTCGATGCCCTGCATTCGGGGCTGGTGCTGCTGGGCACGGTGGTGCTGGGCTGGCTGGGGGCGTGGCTGGTGACCGGGCACTTCCTCAGGCAGACTCGCCCGACCGACACCTGACACGCGCATGTCCACGCACGAACTCAAGCATCTGATCAGCGACGCCCCCCGGGTGATGGTGGTCGATGGCTCCAAACTGGTGCGCAAGCTGATCTCCGACGTGCTGCAGCGCGAGCTGCCGGACGTGGAGGTGGTGGGCTGCGCCGGTATCGAGGAGGCCCGCGCGGCGCTGGCGGCCGGCCCGGTGCATCTGGTCACCACCTCGCTGGCGCTGCCCGACGGCGATGGCCTGGCGCTGGCGCGCAGCGTGCGCGAGGCGGCCGGGCAGGCCTACGTGCCGGTGATCGTGGTGTCCGGCGACGCGCAGCGCCATCTCGAGCAGCGCCGCTTCAACGAATTCGTCACCGACTATTTCGACAAGGCGCTGGGCCACGAGGCGCTGGCGACCTTCATCCGCGGCTACGTGCAGCCCGAGCCGGTGCCCGGCGCGACCGTGCTGTATGTCGAGGACAGCCGCGTCGTGGCCGAAGCCACCAAGCGCATGCTCGAGCGCCACGACCTGCACGTGGTGCACGTGCTCACCGCCGAGGACGCGTTCTCGCTGCTCACCGCCGAATCGCTGGGCCGCACCACGCGGCGCATCGACCTGGTGCTCACCGACGTCACCCTCAAGGGCGAGCTCAATGGCCGCGACGTGGTCGAGCGCGTGCGCATCGACTTCGGCTACGGCAAGCGCCGCCTGCCGGTGCTGGTGATGACCGGCGACAGCAACCCGCACAACCAGTCCGCCCTGCTGCAGGCTGGCGCCAACGACCTGGTGCAGAAGCCGATCGAGGAGCGCCTGCTGGTGACCAAGGTGCTGTTCCAGCTGCGCCTGACGCGGTTGGCGCAGCCTGTGGTGATGCCGTGAGCGTGGCCCCGAACATCCAGCTCGAACCCAGCTGGAAGGCGCGCGTCGGCGACTGGCTGCTGCGCCCGGAAATGCGCGAACTGTCGGCTTTCCTGCGCCAGCGCAAGGCCGCCGGCGTCCGCGTGTTCCCGCCCGGGCCGCAGATCTTCGCGGCCTTCGATGCCACCCCGTTCGACCAGGTGAAGGTGGTGGTGCTCGGCCAGGACCCCTACCACGGCTTCGGCCAGGCGCATGGCCTGTGCTTCTCGGTGATGCCCGGCGTGCCGGTGCCGCCATCGCTGTTGAACATCTACAAGGAGCTGGAGGACGACGGCAATGTCGTTCCGCCGTTCCGCCGCCCGGACCACGGTTGCCTGCTGCCGTGGGCGCGGCGCGGCGTGCTGCTGCTCAACGCGGTGCTGACCGTCGAGGAAGGCCGTGCCGGCGCCCACCAGGGCAAGGGCTGGGAGGGGTTCACCGATCACGTGGTCGACGTGCTCAACCGCGAGCGCGAGGGGCTGGTGTTCCTGCTCTGGGGCAGCTATGCCCAGGCCAAGGGCAAGGTCATCGACACCCGCCGTCACCGCGTGCTGAAGGCGCCCCATCCCTCGCCGCTGTCGGCCCACCGCGGCTTTCTCGGCTGCCGGCATTTCTCCCAGGCCAACGATTACCTGGCCCGCCACGGCCAGGCGCCGATCGACTGGCGCCTGCCGCCCCGGGCGGAACTGGAAGCCGGGCTCGCCGGCGGCTGAACGCCGGGGACCTGTCATGACGCGGCGACGCGCTTCCTGCTAGGCTGGATAGCCTGCTTCCATTGATCCGGATGGGAAGGTTTCAGGGGTTTCCGGGGTCGTTTTTCGACAAATCTGGAACACTGGAACTTTTTCTGTACCGAGCAGTCCAATAGTCCGACTGCTAAGATGAGGTCCTATGAGCCCGAACACCTCTACTGCCCTTGTGGCAAACAATCTTCCGATCCCCAGCGCGCTCGGCTCGCTGGATGCCTATATCGGTGCCGTGCACCAGATTCCGGTGCTGTCGGTCGACGAGGAACAGGATCTGGCGCGCCGCTTCCGCGACGGGCAGGACCTGGACGCCGCGCGCGAGCTGGTGCATTCGCACCTGCGCTTCGTCGTGCACGTGGCGCGCGGCTACAACGGCTACGGCCTGCAGCTGGGCGACCTGATCCAGGAAGGCAACATCGGCCTGATGAAGGCGGTCAAGCGCTTCGACCCGGACATGGGTGTGCGCCTGGTCTCCTTCGCGGTGCACTGGATCCGCGCCGAGATGCACGAGTTCATCCTCAAGAACTGGCGCATCGTCAAGGTCGCCACGACCAAGGCGCAGCGCAAGCTGTTCTTCAACCTGCGCAGCCAGAAGAAGCGCCTGGCCTGGTTGAACAACGAGGAAGTCCATGGCGTCGGCCTTGTGGTCGTCGCCCGCCGAGCAGATCCTCTCCTTTCCGGCCCATTACCTGCTGCGCTTCATGGCCAACCACCAGATGCTGCAGGTCTCGGACCGCCCCGAATGGCGCGTGGTGCGGGGCGGCTCG
>DATKFT010000505.1:0-1794 GCA_035544335.1 Pseudorhodoferax sp. | reverse complement strand
CCTGCAGATCGGCCATGATGGCCACCTCGCGGCCGGCCTTGCGGGCGGCTTCGCGCACCATGGCCGCGCGCGCGATGTGGTCCTGCGCCGTGCCGTGGCTGAAGTTCAGGCGCACCACGCTGACCTTGTGGGTGATCATCTGCTCCAGGATCTCGGGCGTGCTGGAGGCCGGCCCCAGGGTGGCGACGATCTTGGTGGCGTGGCGGGGAAGTCGGGTCGTGCTCATGCGGGGTCTCCTTGGGGCGGCCATTCTCACATGGCCATGCGACAGATCGCCCATGCTTTGACCTCGGTCACAGTCCTGCGGCGCACACCCGGCTACGGTGCGGGTCTTCCTTCGTTCGACCGCTCCGTTTTCCCATGCAAAGCCCCTCCGCTCCGGCCCGGCCGGACCTGCCCGCGCCGCTGCCGCCAGAGCTCCCGCTGCCGCACCGCAAGACCCTGCGCTCCTGGCTGGCGCCCATCGCGCAGCGCAGCACGCTGCGGGCGATCGCGCTGCTGGCGCTGGACTGGGCGCTGTTCTGCGGCCTCGTCGCAGGCACCGTCGTGCTCAAGACCTGGTGGCTGCAGCTGGCCTGCGGTCTGGCCGCGGGCTTCGTGATCGGCCGGCTGTTCATCATCGGCCACGACGCCTGCCACCAGAGCCTCACCCCGCACCGTCGGCTGAACCGCTGGCTGGGCCGCATCGCCTTCCTGCCCTCGCTCACGGCCTACAGCCTGTGGGACATGGGCCACAACGTGGTGCACCACGGCTTCACCAACCTCAAGGGCGTGGACTTCGTGTGGGCACCCGCGACGCAGCAGGAGTACGCGTCGATGTCGGCGATGCGCCGGCGCATGGAGCGCATCTACCGCAGTGGCTGGGGCCCGGGCCTGTACTACATGGTCGAGATCTGGTGGAAGAAGATGATGTTCCCGCGCCCCGGCACCCTGGGCAACAGCCACCGCCCCATCTTCACGCGCGACTGCCTGCTCGTGAGCGGCTTCGCCGTGCTCTGGATCGCCGCGCTGGTGGCGGCCGCGCTGGCCGCGCAGCAGCCGGTCTGGCGCGTGCTGCTGCTGGGCTTTGGCGTGCCGCTGCTGTTCTGGTTCCACATGATGGGCTTCGTGATCTACGGCCACCACACGCATGTGAAGGTGCAATGGCACGACGACAAGGCAGCCTGGCAGCGCGCGCAGCCCTTCGTCTCCACGACCGTGCACCTGACCTTCCCGCTGCAGATCGGCGCGCTGATCCACCACATCATGGAGCACACCGCACACCACGTGGACATGAGCATCCCGCTGTACAAGCTCAAGGACGCGCAGGCCCTGCTCGAGCAGCTGCTGCCCGGCCGCATCATCGTGCAGCGCTTCTCGTGGAGGTGGTACTTCGACACCGCGCGCGCCTGCAAGCTCTACGATTTCTCGCGCCACTGCTGGACCGACTTCCAGGGCCGCGCAACCGCCTGAAACAGCTTGAGCGGGAACGTCGCCGGCGTGCGAGGATCACAAGGCTGCCGCGCCGGCGGCCCCTCGAAAGGAAACGCATGCCCGCACCCGACCCGCGCGATCTGCGCCCGCCGCAGGCCCCCGCCCGCATCTGGCCCCGCATGCTGCTTGCCGTGGCGCTGGGCGCCGCGGTGGCCTGGTGGTTCTGGGAGCCCGCTCCGGGGCCCGCACCGATCGACCGGCCCGCGGACATCGCACCGCCGGCGCCAGTCGCCAGCGCCCCGCCGCCGGCGGCGGCCACCTCCAGCCCCCAGCACCCGATCGACGCCCCGCGCGCCGCACTGCCGGCACTGGCCGATGCCG
>DATKFT010000504.1:0-7717 GCA_035544335.1 Pseudorhodoferax sp. | reverse complement strand
GCAGCACGAAGCGGCCGTGGGCTGCGATCGCGCGCGCCGTGGCGGCGATGCGCGCGGGGTCGCCGTCGTGGATGGACTGCGGGAACTGGACCACGGTGCGGTGCTTCCAGCGCGCCAGCAGGCGTTCGCGGAAGTCCTGGTGCGCGACCCAGATGTCGCCGAAGTTGCCGCCACCGTGCACGAAGATGGGGCCTTCGGGCATCACCTGTTCGAGCTCCTGGTCGCTGTGGCCGCGCAGCGCCGAGACATAGGCCGGCTGGCGCCGGTGGTGTTCGCGCAGGTAGGCGATCTCGCCGACCCAGATCGCCGAGTCGCCGACGTTGCGGATGTCGGGGAAGTCGACGATGGCCAGTGGCCCGTCGGCGACCCACGGTGCGAGCACGGCATGGACCTGCTGCTGCAGGTCGGCGATGTAGCGCAGGTAGGGTGGTTGCTGCATGGGGACTCCAGACGCAGGTGGTGGGAAGGGGTCAGGCCGGGCGCGCGCGCAGCTTGCCGCGCAGTTGCTGCAGCAGGCGTTGCAGCTCCTGCTCGGGGCCGGGCGGGCGCCGCGCGCCGTGCCACAGCAGCGCGGTGGCGCCGAAGTAGCCCAGCGCGGCCGCGGCGCCCATGGCCGCGGCCTGTAGGGCCAGCTGCCGCGGCTCGGTGCTGGGCGCGAACGGCAGCGCGGCGGCCAGCGCCGCGGCCACCATGGCGCAGGAGGCCAGCAACGCGCGCCGGTTGGCCTGCAGCTGCGCCCGCAGGCCCAGGCCGATGAGCTGGCGCACCACGAGCATGTTCACGGCCGTGGCCACGAGGCCCGTGCACACGCGTGCCGCGATCAGGCCGGGCAGGCCGTACAGCAGCATCGCGGCGACGATGAGCGGGATGCGCAGCAGCAGCATCTGCAGGCTGCGCACGAACAGCAGCCGTGTGCGGCCCAGCGCCATGCCCAGCGCGTCGGCCGAAGAGCCCAGCGTCTGCAGCGCATAGACGGCGGCCAGCGCCTGCACGATGGCGATGGCCGGCACCCATTTCTCGCCCATGGCGAGCCGGACCAGCGGGTCGGCCACGAGCGCCGCGCCCACGCCCGCGGGCAGCGCCACAGCCGTCACGACGGCCTGCGCGCGCTGGTAGGCCGCACTCAGGCGCGGCATGTCCTCGCGCATGCTCGCGAAGGCTGGGAAGAAGGTCTGGCGCAGCGGGCTGGTGGTCTCGCGCGTGGGGATGGAGGCCAGCGTGCTGCCCATGGTGTAGTGGCCCAGCGCCGTGCTGCCCAGGAATTTGCCGACGAACAGCGCATCGAAGCGCCAGTTCAGCGTGTTGACGAGCTGCACCGCGCTGAGCCAGACCGAGAACGAGAACAGCTCGCGCGCATGCGCCAGGCGCGGCCGCGGCAGGTAGGGCAGCACGAGGTAGGACAGTGCCACGTTGGTGGCCTGCGTGGCCAGGATGCCGACCACGAGCGCCCAGTAGCTCTGCGTGAGCCAGGCGACCAGCACCGAGGCCAGCACGCCGGCCAGCTTCTGGCCAACGTTGAGCACGAACTCCTGGCGGAAGATGAGCTGGCGCGTGAGCAGCACGCGGCGCGGGTTGGTCAGCCCCGACAGGAAGATGCTGGCACCCAGCGCGAGCATGATGCCCGTGAGCCGCTCGTCGCCGTACAGCCGCGCGGCCGGCGCGCTGGCCAGCGCGAACAGCGTGCCGAGCAGGCTGCCGCGCAGCGCATTGAGCGTCCAGGCCGTGTCGAAATGCGCGCGCGTGGGGTCGGCATGGCGCACCAGGGCCTGGGCCAGCGAGAGTTCGGTCACGTCGGTCAGCACCATCATCATCGTGGTGCCCAGCGCCACGAGGCCGAAGTCGCTGGGTGCGAGCAGGCGCGCCAGCACGAAGGTGCTCAGCACCGACAGCGCGTTGACGAACAGCCGCGCCAGGCTCAGCCAGGCCGTGCCCTTGACGAGGCGGTGCGTGACGCTGGCGCTCATGTCAAGCTTCTGTTCTGGCGCATGCCACCCCCCGGCAAGACGCCACTGCGCCCCATGCGGATCCGAAGGCCGCGGAGCAGGCCATGCCAGCAGACGCCGCGGAACGGGCTCTGCCAGGCCGCTGGCGGGCCTTGCAGGCCGCGGCAGTGCCACAGGCACTGCCCCCTCGGGCTGTCCAAGCCTGCGCCGGCAGGCTTGGAGCCGCAGCCCTCGGCCCCTGGAGGGGGATGGGATGTCCACACGCAGTGAGACATCCAAACGGGGTGGTCCTGTTCATGCGGCAAGCATCTCGGCGCGGCCGACGGCGTCCAGCATCTGCTGCAGGCGGCCGCGGAACGCGCTGTCCTTGCTCAGGAACTGCTCGCTGCGCGTGGCCTGCGCGAGCGCCTGCACGGCAGCCTTGCGCGGGATCGCGTCGGCCAGCGAGAGCAGGCGGTTCAGCGCGCGTGCGGGCGCGGCCGGGCGGCGCCAGCTCAGGTCCTTCAGCGCGCCGCCGAAGCGGCGCGCGAGGTAGTTGCGCAAGGCCTGGGGACTCGCGTCGGACGGGATGTTGTCGAAGCCATGGATGCGGGCATCGCGCAGCAGGCCTTCCATGTGGGCGAAGCGGCCCAGGTCGCGGTAGCTGCCGGCCGGCAGGCGCTGCGGGCGGAACGGCAGGTTCATCGACAGGCACCAGTCGCGCCACTTGAATTCCTCGATGGCCGGCGAGATCGCGAGCGGGATCCAGGGGATGCGCAGCGTGTCGGCCACGATGGCGCCGTGCATGGCCTCGGTGACCACCAGCCGCGCATGGGCGAACAGCGCAAGGATGCGTTCGACGGGCTGCTGCGGGCTCACGTAGGTCAGGCCGCATTCCTGCGCGACCTCGGCCCAGCGCGTCGCGGCGATGGTGCGGTGGTGTGGCATGAACAGCACGAGGTCCTTGCGCAGGTGGACGTCGCGCTGCGCGTCCACCTGGGCGAGCAGGATGGCACTGTCGGTCACGGCCGCGCGCGGCTTGCCGATCACGGCCGCGGTGTAGGGCCCGCGCACGGCCAGCACCTCGAGTTCGTCCAGCCGCTGCGGCGGCACGCCGTAGGAGGTGCCCGAGCCGATCACGAGGACCTTCTTGCCCCGGCCCGTGTGCTTGCCCACCATGGTCTCGTTGAGGATGCTGCCGATGCCCACGAGCACGATGTCGGGGTGGCTGCGCAGCCGCTCGGACAGCACCTGGGGCCAGACCACGGCGTTGAGGTCGTCGCCGAAGTTGAAGTGCGGGTCGCGGTAGTAGCAGATTTCCATGGCGGGACTTTCAGCGCTCAACGCTTGTGCAGGGCTTCGACGAGGCCGGCCGCGGCGCGCTCGAACAGGCGCGGCCGGTAGCTCCGGCGGTAGTCGTGCGGGCTGGCGAGCACCTCGGCCAGCGGCTGCAGCGGCGCGAAGCGCGTGGTCGGCTGCATGGCCACGCCGCCGGGGCCGGCGCGCTGGATCAGCAGCGTGAGCTCGGTCAGGTGCAGCAGGAAGTCGGGCGGCATGGGCTGGGGCCGGCCCTCGCGCATGGCGCGCGCCATCTCGGCGATGCCCAGCAGCTTGTCCTGCGCGTAGATCTCGCGCCGGCGCAGCCAGCTCACGAGCTTGTGCTTGGGCGAGCGGCCCACGCCTTTCTCGGCCTCCACGGCGTGCGACTTCCAGCGTCGCAGCAGCGGCACGCGGCGCCCGCCCACGCCGAACAGCCGGCCGATCAGCGGCTGGGTGCGCACCGTGTAGGCCTTGCGTGCGGCCAGCGTCACGCGCGAGAAGCGCTCCAGGTGCACGGGCGCCTGGTCGTGGAAGGCGTTGTCGGCGCAGATCTCGCCCTGCTCGCCGATGATGCGCAGCCGGTGGTCGCGCGGCGAGACCCAGGTGCAGGTGATGCGCGCGGCCACGCCGTTCGCGAACTGCAGGCAGGCGACCGAGAAGTCCGGCGTGTCGGGCGGCACCAGCGGCGTGGCGGTCTTGTGCTGCACGAGGAAGTTGGAGAACGCGGTGAGGGACTCGACCGGGCCGAACATCGCGCACATCCAGACCAGGTGGTAGGCCACATGCTCGACCGTGCAGCCTTCCTGGAACTCCTCCGCGTAGGGGAAGGGCGCGCCCGTGGGGCTTTGCACCTTCTCCAGCTGCATGAGGTGGGCCGGGTTGTCGTCGAGTTCCGCGTAGACCAGCACGGGCTTGCCGATGGCGCCGTCGCGCACGGCCTTCCACAGCGTGCTGACCGCGTCGCAGTACAGGTTGCAGGGCGCGCCGGTCAGCACCAGGCCGCGCGCCTCGGCCAGCGCGAACAGCTCCTGGGTCTGCCCCAGATCGGTGGTCACGGGCTTTTCGGTGTAGACATGCTTGCCCGCTTCGAGCGCGCGCCGGATGGTGGCGTAGTGCGCGCGGATGCTCGTGAGGTTGACGACGAGGTCCACCTGCGGGTCGGCCAGCAGCGCCTCCAGGCTGGGGTAGGCGTACAGGCCGTAGTGCCGCGACACGGTGGCCGCGCGCGCGGCATCGATGTCGAACACGCCGCGGATCTCGAGCTCCGCATGCGCCCAGCGCGTGCGCATGTAGATGTCGAACACGTAGCCGCAGCCGACGAAGGCGATCCTCATGCCGCGTCCTTCCTGGTGTCCTGGGTGTCTTTGTCTGGCGCGATGGCCGAAACGGCTGGTTCGGCCGGCCTCAAAACAGGCTTTCGCGGACGTAGATCACGTCGTTGGGCTCGAGCCGGTCGGTGAGCTGCGGCACGGTCTGCTGCACCACGCCATGCGAGTCGCGCCGGTGCAGGCGCAGCCGCGTCTCGCTGCCGCGGCTGGTGGGGCCGCCGCCCATGGCCAGGGCCTGCATGACGGTCATGTTGCGCTCGATGCGGTAGGGGCCGGCGCGCTGCGCCTCGCCGTAGATGTAGAACACGGGTGCGCGGTGCACGTACAAGGTGTCGCCCGCGGCCACGAGCAGGTTGTCGGCCGAGTCCTGGACCAGGAACAGGCCCGGGATGTCGATGAACTTGCGGAAGGGCCGGCCGTCGCGCACGCCGCTCAGGATCACGTTGTCGTCGCCGCCCGGCATCACGCCGCCGGCCATGGCCAGCACATCGGTCACGCGCGTGTTGGCGATCTCCAGCGGAAAGCGGCCGGGCCGGTTGACCTGGCCCAGCACCGAGACCTGGTTGCCGCGCACCTGCAGCAGCACGAGGTTGACCTGGGGCTGCTGCAGGAAGCCGCCGCTCTTGAAGGCTTCGGCGAGCCTGCGCTCGGCCTCGGACAGGCTGAGCCCGCCGACCGCGATGCTGCCGATCAGCGGCACGCTGATCGCACCGGTTTCGGAGACGCGCGTCTCCACCGTGAGGTCGGGGCTCTGGAACACGAGCACGCGCAGCGTGTCGCCGGCGCCCAGGCGGTAGTCCTGCGGCGGTGGGGCGTTTTGCGCGAGTGCGGTGGCGCCGGCCAGCAGCAGGCAGCATGCGAGCCAGCACTGGCGCAGCCAGGCCTGGGCGGGGAAAGAGCGGGTCGGGTGAGTGTGCATGGGTTCAGAAGGCGAAGGTGGCGTCCACACGCGCCGCGTTGTTGGTGTAGCCGAAGCCCTCGGCGTTGGAGCTGCGGCGCTCGCGCGCCAGGCTGGCGCGCAGCGACAGCGCGTCCAGCGGTGTCCAGCGCACGCCCAGCACGGCGCCGTTGGTCCGGTCCTTGCGGTCCTCGCTGTGGGCGTTCGTGCTGCCGGGCAGCGCGCCGCCGAAGCTGTAGCGGCCATGGTCCAGGCTGGCGTAAAGCGTGGTGCGCGCGCTGAGCGTCCAGTAGGGGTTCAGCGCGAGCCGGTTGTTCGTCGTGTAGCTGGCGTTGTTGGTCTGGTAGGCCGAGAGCTCGCGTGCCAGCACGAGCTGCAGGCCGACCTGCGCGGTCGCACTCCACTGCAGCGTGAGGTTGCCGCGCGGGCCGGAGAAGTCGCGCTCGGGCAGCCCAGGGTGGCTGCGGTCCAGGTGTGCGAGCCGGGCCCGCAGCGTGGTCTTGCCGGTCATGGGCCAGACCAGCTGCAGCTCGTGCTCGCGCTGGTCGAAGGCTGTGGGCGCGAAGCCCTCGCCGGGCTCGCGGTTGTGGTAGTCGCCGCGGCCATCGAGCAGGCGGTAGCTGATGCTGCTGCCCGAGGGAAAGGAGCGGCGCACGCCGGCCGAGAGATTGCGCAGCGTGAAGTCGCCGTCCTGGGCGGTGGGGCGCTCGTTGCTGCGGCGCTGGTGCTCGGCGCCGGCCAGCAGGTGCCAGTCGCGCCCGAGCTCGGCCTCGGCATGGCCGGCCGTGCGGTGGTCGGTGCGCAGGTTGCGGTCGAAGCTGCGGTAGTAGTCGAAGGTGTTGATGTCTTCGGAGCGCGTGCGTGCCAGCGTGCCGGAGAGGCGCGGCGTGAGGCTCCAGTGCCAGACGGCGCGGTAGTTCAGCGCATTGAAGTCCAGGTAGTCGTTGCTGCGGTAGCGGTGCGCGGCCACGTTGGCGTCCAGCTCCACGCGTTGCAGCGAGTAGCGCTTGTCGAACTCCACACCGGCCGACGTGGTCGAGCGCGTCTCCGAGCGTGCGCCCGTGCTGCGGCGGAACAGATTGCTGTCGTAGCGCAGGGCCTGGCTCGCGCTCAGGCGAAAGGTGTCGGTCTCGTCGCTGGCGAGCGCCGGCGCCAGCCACAGGGCCAGCAGCGCAGGCAAGGCGGGCAGCAGGCCGGGCCAGGCGCGGCCGCATGCGGTGGGGGCATCCCAACGGAGCAGGGCCATCTCAGTTGTCCATGGCGCAGACGCGCGACCCGCAGAACACGCAACCGGCTCGCAAGCCGCTGGTCGAAAGGCCGCGGAGCAGGCCATGCGAGCGGACGCTTTGGCCCGGGCTCTGCCCGGCCGCTGGCGGCGCCCCCTTGAGGGGGGATGGGACTTCCACACGCCCTTCGAAGTCCAAACGGGGGGGAGTCATCTCAATAGGCTTTCGTGTCCTTGAACACCACGCCCACGGTGCGGGCCACGATCTGCAGGTCCAGCTGCAGCGACCAGTTGCGCAAGTAGTCCAGGTCGTACTGGATGCGCCGCTGCATGGAGGCGAGGTCGTCGCCGCCACGCCAGCCGTTGACCTGGGCCCAGCCCGTGATGCCGGGGCGCACCTTGTGGCGCACCATGTAGCCCGGGATCTGCTGGCGGTACTGCTCGTTGACGGCGATGGCATGCGGCCGCGGCCCCACCACGCTCATGCGGCCCTGCAGCACGTTGATGAACTGCGGCAGCTCGTCCAGCGAGGTCTTGCGGATGAAGGCGCCGAGCCGGGTCACGCGCGCGTCGCCGCGCGTGACCTGGGTGTAGCTCGTCTGTCCGTCCTCGGTCACGGTCATCGAGCGGAACTTGTAGACCACGATCTCCTTGCCGTCCAGGCCGTAGCGGCGCTGCTTGAAGATCACGGGCCCCGGCGAGCCGAGCTTGATGCCGACGGCGATGGCCAGCATCACGGGCGCCACGAGCACGAGGATGCTGGAGGCCAGCACCACGTCCCACAGCCGCTTGACGAGGCCGGCCATGCCCCGGAACGGGGTTTCGCACACGGAGATCACGGGGATGCCGCAGACCGAGGTGGTGCGGCCCTGGATCAGGTCGGTCACGAACATGTCGGGCACGAAGTGGATCGAGGCCGTGGTGTCCTTGAGCCCGTCCAGCACCTGCAGGATGCGCGGCTGCGACGCCATGGGCAGCGACAGGTAGATGATCTGCACGCCATGGGCCTTCACATAGGCCGGCA
>DATKFT010000503.1:0-8631 GCA_035544335.1 Pseudorhodoferax sp. | reverse complement strand
GCCGCGCCCTGGCCGCCGTGGTCATGCTGCAGTCTTTGGAGGAGCCGACCATGCGCAGTGAAGTTTCGGTGTTGCTGGCCGACGGCCAGGCGTTCCGCGGGGACATCGGCGAAGCGCCGATGTCGCAGGCGCAGGCCCGCGCCTGGCTGGACGCGGAGTTCGTGCGGCTGGACTGCGAGCCCCTGCGTGCCAGCGGCAAGGTGCTGCTGGCGGACAAGCTGATCGCGATCGCGCAGGCGGCCGGCCCGCAACTGCTCGGCGATGCGGCGTGGTTCGCCCGCTTCGCGCATGCCGCCAGCGCTGCGCTGGGCAGGCCTGTCGTGCGCATCGACCTCGGTGCGCTGACGGTCGGTTATTGAGCGCCGCCGCGCTCGACTCCGCTAAGGCGCGAAGCGCTCCCGCAGGGCCGTGAGCAGCCGCGCGTGCACGCCGCCGAAGCCGCCGTTGCTCATGCACAGCAGGTGGTCGCCCGGCCGCACGGCCGCCAGCACCTGGGCGAGCAGCTGGTCGATGCTGTCGGCCACCTGCAGGCGCTCGCCCATGCCTGTGATCGCCTCGCGCGGGTCCCAGCCCAGTCCCGCGGCATGGCAGAACGCGAGGTCCGCGTTCTCCAGGCTCCAGGCCAGCCGGGCGTTCATGGTGCCCAGCTTCATGGTGTTGCTGCGGGGCTCGAAGATGGCCAGGATGCGTCCACCGTCCGGCCCGGCCTGTGCGCGCAGGCCGTCCACCGTGGTCCGGATGGCCGTCGGATGGTGGGCGAAGTCGTCGTAGACGCGCACGGCGGCACCGGCCCCGGCCGTCTGCACCTCGCCGCGCAATTCCATGCGCCGGCGCACGTTCTCGAAGCCTTGCAGGGCCTCGGCGGCGACGGCGGGGGGCACACCCAGGTGGTCGGCGGCGGCCATCGCCGCCAGCGCGTTCATGCGGTTGTGCAGGCCCGACAGCTGCCAGCGGACTTCGGCCACCGGGCGGCCCTGGTCCAGCACCGTGAACTGTTCGGCCGTACCCTGCGCGCTGAAGCGGCCACCGGGGCCGAAGCCCACGGTCTCGCTCCAGCAACCGCGGTCCAGCACGCGTTGCAGGCTGGGCTCCTCGGCGTTGACGATGACCCGGCCCTGGCCGGGCACGGTGCGCACCAGGTGGTGGAACTGGCGCTCGATCGCGGCGAGGTCGTCGAAGATGTCCGCGTGGTCGAACTCCAGGTTGTTGAGCACGGCCGTGCGCGGGCGGTAATGCACGAACTTGCTGCGCTTGTCGAAGAACGCGGTGTCGTACTCGTCGGCCTCGATCACGAAGGGCGCCGCGCCGCCGCCGGGCCGCCCCAAGGCGGCGTGCGTGGGGGGCACATTCCCGAGCCGGGCCGAGATGCCGAAGTTCAGCGGCACGCCGCCGACCAGAAAGCCCGGGTTCAAGCCCGCGCATTCCAGGATCCAGGCCAGCATCGAGGTCGTCGTGGTCTTGCCGTGCGTGCCGGCGACCGCCAGCACATGGCGTCCCTGCAGAATGTTCTCGGCCAGCCACTGCGGGCCGCTGGTGTAGTGCGCGCCCGCGTCGAGGATGGCCTCCATGAGCGGGAACTTGGGGACGCCATCGGCCAGGCGCGCGCGGGAGACGACGTTGCCGACCACGAACATGTCGGGCGCCAGCGCCATCTGCTCTGCGCCGAAGCCCTCGACGAGTTCGATGTCCAGCGCGCGCAGCTGGTCGCTCATGGGCGGGTAGACGCCGGCGTCGCAACCGGTGACGCGGTGGCCGGCACTGCGTGCGAGGGCGGCCAGGCCACCCATGAAAGTACCGCAGATGCCCAGGATATGGATGTGCATCCGGGGATTCTAGGGACGCCGGGCACAATGCCCGGCATGGACAAGGCAAGTGCAGAGATCGCCGCCGTGGCCGCCCGGCTGGTGGTCGAGGATGGTTTGGAGTGGGGGGCGGCCAAGCGCCGCGCCGCGCAGCAGCTGGATCTGGGCCCGCGCGCGCGTCTGCCGGGCAACGAGGAGCTCGAAGAAGCCGTGCGCGAGTACATCGCGGTCTTTTGTGGCGACACCCAGCCGATCGAGCTGGCGGCCCTGCGCCGGCTGGCGCTGACCTGGATGGAGCGGTTGGAGGTCTTTCGGCCGCACCTGGCCGGCGCCGTCTGGCGCGGTACGGCCACGCGGCAGTCCGACATCTACCTGCAGCTGTTCTGCGATGACCCCAAATCCACCGAAATCATGCTGATCGACAAGGGTGTGCGCTACGAGCCCAGCACCGTCACGGGCTTTCGCGGCGAGCCTGTGGAGGCCTTGAGCCTGCACAGCCTGTGCCCCGAACTGGGCGAGACCGTGGGTGTGCACCTGCTGGTGCACGACCTGGACGAGCTGCGCGGCGCGCTCAGGCCCGACGCCGGTGGCCGCGCGCCACGCGGCAGCCTGCCGGCCGTGCGCAAGCTCATGGAACAGGCGGTGGCACCATGACGCAGGCGAGCGTTCCGGCACGGCGTGGCGTGCTGCTGGCCGCTGGCGCGGCCGCCCTGGTCGCCGGTGCGGGCGCGGCCTGGTGGCTGCAGCGGCCCGCGGCGGGCGCGAGCGAGGAGGCTGCAGGCCTGTGGGCCTTGCAAAGCGAGAAGCCCGACGGCGGGGCGCTGGCCATGGCCGGGTTCCGCGGGCGCCCGCTGCTGGTCAACTTCTGGGCGCCCTGGTGTCCGCCCTGCGTCGAGGAGCTGCCCCTGATCGATGCCTTTTTCCGCGAGCACGCGCCCGGCGGCTGGCAGGTCGTAGGCCTGGCGGTGGACAAGCCCGCCGCGGTCCAGAATTTCCTGGGCCGCACGCCGGTGACCTTCCCGGTCGGCATCCTGGGCCTGGCTGGGCTGGGCGTGGTCAAGAACATGGGCAACGCGAGCGGCGGTTTGCCCTTTACCTTGGTGCTGGACGCTGCCGGCCATGTGGCCGAACGTAAAATAGGGCAAATCACCCCCGAGGATCTGCAACGGTGGGCAACGCAAATTCGCGTGTCCTAGCCCCTCTGGGGCTGATTGGTCCGCCGTAGATCGGCGGAGAACATCAAAAATACCTGCAATAGGCGAAAGTTCGCTGGATTTGAGTTAGATTCCAGCTCTTTTCGTCTGGGCGACAGGAGCCTTCATGGATTTACGCAAACTCAAGACCTTGATCGACCTGGTCTCGGATTCCAATGTGTCCGAGCTGGAGATCACCGAAGCCGAAGGCAAGGTGCGCATCGTCAAAGGTGTGCCCCCGGGCCCCGTGGCCTATGTCGCTGCACCGGTTCAGGCGCAACCCGTGGCCGAGGCCGCCCCTACTGCGGCGGCGCCGGCCGCTGCGCCGGCGGCCCCCGTCGTCAAGGGCCACGTGGCCAAGTCCCCCATGGTGGGCACCTTCTACCGTTCGCCCAGTCCTGGCGCCAAGGCCTTCGTCGAGGTGGGCAGCACGGTCAAGGAAGGCGACACGGTCTGCATCATCGAGGCCATGAAGATCCTCAACGAGATCGAGGCCGACAAGGCCGGCACCATCACGCAGATCCTGTGCGAAAACGGCCAGGCCGTCGAGTACGGCCAGCCCCTGTTCGTCATCGAGTAAGCATGTTCAAGAAGATCCTGGTCGCGAACCGGGGCGTTCGCGTCTTGGCGCGGACGGACGCGGTCCGGCATGCCGCGTTGGCACGCGCAGCGTGCAGGGCGGTTTCGCCGCGGAGTCACTATGTTTAAGAAAATCCTGGTCGCCAACCGCGGCGAAATTGCCCTGCGGATCCAGCGCGCCTGCCGAGAGTTGGGCATCAAGGCCGTGATGGTCTATTCCGAGGCCGACCGCGACGCCAAGTACGTGCGCCTGGCCGACGAGGCCGTGTGCATCGGCCCGCCGCCCTCGGCGCAGAGCTACCTCAACATGCCGGCCATCATCTCGGCCGCCGAAGTGACCGACGCCGAAGCCATCCATCCGGGCTATGGCTTCCTGAGCGAGAACGCCGACTTCGCCGAACGCGTCGAGAAGAGCGGCTTCCAGTTCATCGGTCCCACGCCCGAGAACATCCGCATGATGGGCGACAAGGTCTCGGCCAAGCAGGCCATGATCAAGGCCGGCGTGCCCTGCGTGCCGGGCTCGGAAGGCGAACTGCCCGACGATCCGGTGCAGATGCGCCGCATCGCCAAGACCATCGGCTACCCGGTCATCATCAAGGCGGCCGGCGGTGGCGGCGGGCGCGGCATGCGTGTGGTCCACACCGAGGCCGCGCTGGTCAACGCGGTGCAGATGACCAAGGCCGAGGCCGGCGTGGCCTTCGGCAACCCGGCCGTCTACATGGAGAAGTTCCTGCAGAACCCGCGGCACGTGGAAATCCAGGTGCTGGCGGACAAGCACAAGAACGCCGTGTACCTGGGCGAGCGCGACTGCTCCATGCAGCGGCGCCACCAGAAGGTCATCGAGGAGGCGCCCGCGCCCGGCATTCCGCGCAAGCTGATCGAGCGTATCGGCGAGCGCTGCGTGGCGGCCTGCAAGCGCATCGGCTACCGCGGCGCCGGCACTTTCGAGTTCCTGTACGAGAACGGCGAGTTCTATTTCATCGAGATGAACACGCGCGTGCAGGTCGAGCATCCGGTGACCGAGCTCATCACGGGCGTGGACATCGTGCGCACGCAGATCATGGTGGCGGCCGGCGAGAAACTGCCGTTCACGCAGCGCCAGATCGAGATCCGTGGCCACGCCATCGAGTGCCGCGTGAACGCCGAAGACCCCTACAACTTCATGCCCTCGCCGGGTCGCATCACGACCTGGCATCCGCCGGGCGGGCCCGGGGTGCGCGTGGATTCGCACGTCTACACCAACTACTTCGTACCGCCGAATTACGACTCCATGATCGGCAAGATCATCGTGCACGGCGATACGCGCGAGCAGGCCATGGCGCGTATGCGCACGGCGCTGGCGGAGACCGTCATCGAAGGCATCAACACCAACATCCCGCTGCACCGCGAGCTGATGGTGGACGCCAAGTTCATGACGGGCGGCACCAACATCCACTACCTCGAAGAGTGGTTGTCGCACCACAAGCGTTGAGCACCATGTTCGAGTTGCGCCTGCTGTGCCCGGAGGACCGGGTCGAGACCCTGAGCGATGCGCTGGAGGCGTTGGACGCCTTGTCCGTCAGCGTGGAAGACGCCGACGGCGACACGGCTGCCGAGCAGGCGCTGTTCGGCGAGCCGGGCATGCCGCCGCCGGCCGAAGGCTGGCAGCGCTCGCGCCTCGTGGCCTTGTTTGCCACCGAAGCCCTGGCGGACGAGGCCGCGCGGCTGCTGCGCGCGCAGGATTTCTTCGCGGGCTGCGAATTGCAAGGCATCAGCGCCGTGCCCGACCACGACTGGGTGCGGCTGACGCAGGCGCAGTTCACGCCGGTCGAGATCACGCCCGAGTTCTGGATCGTTCCGACCTGGCACGAGCCGCCCGCCGGCGCGCAGCGTGTGCTGCGGCTGGATCCGGGCCTGGCCTTCGGGACCGGTACGCATCCCACCACGCGCATGTGCCTGCGCTGGATCGCCGGCCACGCGGCCGACGGCGGCTGGGGCCGCGTGCTGGACTATGGCTGCGGCTCGGGCATCCTGGCGATCGCGGCGGCCAAACACGGCGCGGTGGACATCGACGCGGTGGACATCGACGAGGCCGCCGTGCAGTCCACGCAGGACAACGCGCAGGCCAACGGCGTCACGCTGCGTGCGGGCCTGCCCGATGCGGCGAACGGCGCGTACGCGGTCGTGCTGGCCAACATTCTGGCCACGCCGCTGAAGGTGCTGGCGCCGCTGCTCTGTGCCCATGTGGCATCGGGCGGTTCGCTGGTGCTGGCCGGCATCCTGGCACGCCAGGCCGAGGAGCTGCAAGCGGTCTACGCGCCCTACCTGGCGCTGTGCGTCGCCGACGAGGAAGACGGCTGGGTGCTCATGACGGCCACGCGCGAGGCGGGCCCGCCCACCTGACGGCGAAGCGCATGGCCCAGATGATCACGCGTTGCCCTGCATGCGGAACCCGCTTCAGGGTCGTGCCGGATCAGCTGCGCGTCTCGCAGGGCTGGGTGCGCTGCGGCCAATGTGCCGAGGTCTTCGACGCGGCCAGCCAGTTGGCCGAGCCGCAATCCGCGCCCCCACCGTCCCCGCAGGGGGCGGTGCTTCCCGTGGCACCCGCGCAGCCAGCGTCGGTGCCCCCCGGCCCACCAGCGGGCATGCCGCCCGTGCAGCAGGCGCTGGCGCCCGACACCGAGCCCGCTGCACGGCAGGACGAGCTCGATGCTCTGCCGCCGCTGCAGGTGCAGCTGCAGGAGGACGCGCCGCAATGGCTGCCCCATGCGCCGGCGGAGATTCCCGTGACCGACTCCGTCGCGTCGCTGGACCTGGGTCTGGCGGAGTTCGTGCAGGCGCAGGCCGGCGAAGCGTCGCATGCGGTGGCGGGCGAAACGCCGGCCGATGCGCAGCAGCCGCCGGACACGCCCACGGTGCCCACGGTGCCGGGGGCGCCCGCGTCGCCTGACGCGCATCGCGAACCCGAGGCGCCGGATGCTGGCCTGGCGCCGGAGCCGCCGCCCAGCGGGCCCGGCGACACGGTGCCTGCAGACCGCCCCGGACGTCTGGTGGTCGGGCTGGCTCCCGAGGCGTTTCCGCTGCCCTTGCGGGCTGCCACTTCGGCCGCCGACGACCCCATGCCCTTGCCGCAGCGCCCTGCCACCCAGGCGCCGCGGCCTGCACCCGCGCCGCCGCGCGTCGTGGCGGCTGCACCCGTGGCCAGGCCTGTCGCGCTGGACCCCGAGCTGGCCGAACTGTCCTTCCTGCGCGAAGTCGCGGCGCCCGCGCCCGAGGGCACGGCTGGGCGGGCGCGGCGGACGCGGCGGCTGTGGCCCGTGCTGGCTGCCATGGTCTTGTTGGCGGCCTTGCTGGCGCAGCTGGCCATGCACGAGCGCGACCGGCTGGCCGCGTCGGCACCGGCCTTGCGGCCGCTGCTCCAGGCCTTGTGCGCGCCGTTCGGTTGCCGTGTACAGCCACCGCACCGCATCGACGCGCTGGTCATCGATGGTTCCTCGTTCCATGCGCTGGGCGAGAACGGCTACCGCTTGAGCCTGACGCTGCGCAACCGCGCGGCCCATGCCGTGGCCATGCCGGCGATCGCGCTGGCGCTGACCGACCTGTCCGAACAGGCCGTGGTGCGCCGCGTGCTGATGCCGCAGGAGCTGGGCGCGGCGCCAACTGCCCTGGACGCCCATGGCGAATGGACCGCGAGCGTGGACCTGCAGCTCGCCGACAACGCAGGCCGCGCGCGCGTGGTGGGCTACCGGCTCGACCTCTTCTACCCCTGACCCTTTCACTTTCTGGAGCCATCCATGGCCAGCATCATCTGCGGCTCGCTCGCGTTCGACACCATCATGCGGTTCGAGGGTCGTTTCTCCGACCAGATCCTCCCGACGCAGATCCACAACCTCAACGTGTCCTTCCTGGTGCCCAGCCTGCGGCGCGACTTTGGCGGTTGTGCAGGCAACATTGCCTACGCGCTGCAGCAGCTCGGCGGCGATCCCTTGCCCATGGCCACGCTGGGCACGGATGGCGCCGACTACCTGCAGCGCATGAAGGACCTGGGCATCGCGACCGACTATGTGAGCGTGGTGGAGGGCAGCTACACCGCCCAGGCCATGATCATGACGGACCAGGACAACAACCAGATCACGGCCTTCCATCCCGGCGCCATGATGCAGGCGCACCAGACGCGCATCGAGGCGCGCAGCGACGTCAAGCTCGGCATCGTCTCGCCGGACGGGCGCGATGCCATGCTGCAGCACGCCGAACAGTTCGCGGCCGCCGGCATCCCCTTCGTCTTCGACCCGGGCCAGGGTCTGCCGATGTTCGATGGGGCCGCGCTGCGCCACTTCGTCTCGCTGGCGAGCTGGGTCACGGTCAACGACTACGAGGGCAAGATGCTCAGCGAGCGCACCGGCCTGGGGTTTGCCGAACTCTCGCGCCAGGTCCAAGGCCTGGTGGTCACGCTGGGAGGCGAGGGCAGCGAGGTCTGGACCGATGGTGAGCGTACGCTGGTCGCGCCCGAGCGGGTCGCGGAGGTCGTCGACCCCACGGGCTGTGGCGACGCCTACCGCGGCGCACTGCTGTACGGGCTGGAGCGCGGCTGGCCGCTCGTGCGCTGTGCGGCACTGGGCAACCGCATGGGGGCGCTCAAGATCGCCCAGCGCGGCCCGCAGAACTACAGCGTGGACCGCGGCGCATGGGATCTGTGAGGGGGCCGTGAGCGGCCCTTGACATGAAAAAGCCCGGGGCCTTGCGGCACCGGGCTTGGATGCGCCTTGCAGCGCAAGGCTCAGGGCTTGCTGGCCGTGGGGAAAGGCCAGGCGGCCTGCGGGTTCAGCGTGGTCTGCGTGGAGGCTGCGGGAGCAGCGGCAGGCGCAGGCTTGGCCGCAGGGGCAGCTTTCTTGGCAGGCTTCTTGGCGGCAGGCTTCTTGGCAGCAGGGGCTGCCTTGGCCGGGGCTGCCTTGGCCGTGGCCTTCTTGGCAGCAGCCTTCTTGGCCGGTGCAGCGGCCTTCTTCGCCGGTGCCGCGGCCTTCTTGGCCGGTGCAGCCTTCTTCGCCGGTGCGGCCTTCTTCGCCGGTGCGGCCTTCTTC
>DATKFT010000502.1:0-19898 GCA_035544335.1 Pseudorhodoferax sp. | reverse complement strand
GTTCGCCGCGCTGGCCTTGCTGACGGGCTGCCCGGACAGCAAGGTCCCCAAGGACCCGACCCGGCCGCCCACGCCCAAGGCGCTCGGCGCCCCGGCCCCCCCGCCTGCCCAGCCTCCCGGTTGAGTTCAGCCGCAGGCGGCCCGGACGATGCGGCTGCGCCCGTCCAGCGTCAGGTTCAGCCGCGCAGCATTGAACTCCATGGTCACCGCCTGGCCCGGGCTCAGCCAGCGCACGATGCTGGCGCCCGAGCGTGCACGCAGCTCGCGCTCCAGCGCGGGGCCGAAGGACTGGCCCAGCGCGAACTGCGCCGCAGCCGCGTCGCAGACGGCCGGCGGCGTGCCGGGTGTGCCGGGCGCGGCCCCAGGTCCTGCGCCGGGTGCGCCCAGGCCCGCGCAGCCGCTCAATGCCAGCAGGGTCACTGCGCCTGCCCACCAAGGAATCTTTCGTGTCGTCATGGCCTGCATGCTACGGCACGGCTGCGCCGTGCCGACGCGTCCGGCCGTCCCAGGTACACTCTTGCCCGCTGTTACACCGTGTGTCCACGAGATGAACGGTGTGCTCTGGCATTCTTGGCGCCTGTATGCCCCAACACCTGAGCCCCATGCGCAGCGCCCCCCGAAGCCATCTCCGCAAGCCCTCGGTGAAAGCCATTCCGTCCTCTGCGCCCTCGCCCGCACCCTTGGTGCTGCGCAGCCGCGTCTCTTTCGTTCTCTATGCGCTGAGCGTGATCGGCTGCCTGTCCACGATCACCGCGCTGATCGAACGCGCCGCGCCCTGAGCGCCTCCACCGCCAATCCATGCCAGACCACGGTCGCCCGAGCCCCCGCTACATCGAGGAACGACTGGAGCTGCTTGAACAAAGCAATGAAGAGTTGCTCGGCCTGGTCACCGCGCTGACCGCTGTCACCACGGCACTGGCCGCCACCCATCCGCAGCGCGCCGTGCTGCACGATGCGCTCGCGCGCGCCGCACCCGGCGTGCGTGCCGCGACGCAGGCCCACGGCATGAGCGAGCGCACGCAGCTCGTGCTGGAGGCCTTCACCAACCTGCTGCACCAGACGCTGACCGAGCCCGTGCCCGCGCAGCTGGACGAGGCCAAACAGGTCATCCAGGCGTTTCTGCAGAACCCTCCGGGCGACGGACCGCAAGACAGGGACTGACGCCCGGGTGCGGTACGGGATGCGGCCCGGGACTTGCTATGGATGCCGCATGCGAGCCGAACCCACCGTCATCCTCGAAGTCGACCGGCGCCTGGCGCAGTTCATCCGCGCCTGCCGGCCCGCACGAGCCGACACCGCGAACCCGCTCGCACTGGGCCGCTGGCATGCGGCGCAGGAAGTGCGCAAGATCCTGCAGGACGCCTGCCCCTACGAGCCCGGCTCCGCAGCGCGCCATGCCTGGTTCGTCGAGAAATACGGGGATGCGGCGGGCGCCGTGATCGGCAACGACTAAGCAGCCATGCGAGCCAGGCGCATCTGGAAGCTTCGGCTCGGGAGCTCATGGCTGGGAGTCTGGTGAGGATGCGCGCGCTTTCGGTGCACGACGGGAGAGGGTCTCGACCAGGCCTGCAAGCCAGCACATGGGGGCACCCGCGCATCAGCCACACAGCACCGGCACAAGCGCCCAGCCCCCGCAGCAGATGAACGGCCAAGGCCTGGCTGCAGCGCATGGCTCAGACCCCGCGGTGTGCCGTCTCTCGCACGTCGTCCTTGCGCCAGTACCCGCTCGACTGCAGTTGCGTGCGAACGATTCCACGCGCCCGGTGCAAACGACTCTTGACCGCTTCGACGCTGAGGCCCAGTTGCAGTGCCACCTCCGGTGCGGTCAATTCGTGTACGTCGCGCAAGATCAGCACCTCGCGGTACGGCGGCGCCAGGCTTTCGACAACGCGCGCCAGGTCCAGCCGCAGGTCTACAGGCGTCGCCAGCGCTGCAGGCATCTCGGCGTCGGGGAGATCGTCCAGTGCCTCGGCCCGCGTCCGGCCACGAAATAGGCGATAACACTCCCGCTCGACGATCCGGAACAGCCAGGTCGCCAGAGTGGCCGCCGTCCGCAGTGCGCCGATGTGGCGATAGAGCCGCCAGAGCGCCTCCTGCACCGCGTCCTCCGCATCCTCGCTGCTGGAGCAGGTTCGTCGCGCAAAGCGTTGCACATCGGGCTGGCAAACCCGCATGAGCTCGAGCACTGCGCCGCTCTGGCCACTGCGCGCAGCCTCGATCAGTTGAAGGCGAGCATGCTGCATGCGTTCAGTCTCCCACAGCGCGGCGCCCGACCATCGCACAGGCCGGGCAGAAGCCGGCGACGGCGGTCAACGCCAAGGTGGCAACCGCCAGCCACCCGGCCCAGGCCGCAAGGCCGGAGGCGAAAGCCCACGTCAGCGCTGCGAGGGTGGTCGCGAGGACAAGGCGCGCCGTGCGCTCCCAAGAGGGAAGATTGCGCTTCAGGTAGAGCATGGAAATCCTTTTGGTTGATGGCTTCCCTTGTCAAGAGTCGCAAGACAGACCAAAGGATTCAGGGGTCAGGACATTTCGACCGATGCCCTGCAAGCGCCCCGCGTGCTGAGCCACGCAGCGCCTGCTGCGCCAGGGCCGCGCGTGTCTCGATGGCCGCCGGTCAGCCGGCCTCGATCGACAGCAGCGGCCATCGCACGGCAAAGCGTTTGGATTGGACGCGCTGCCGGTAGATGGCGGCACTGGCGCGGGCCGGGTTGTGGCGCACGCGCAAGCCAAACAGGTCCTCGAGCCCATGTGGTGCGATCACGCGCAGGCTGTCCTCACGGTCCATGTTGACGCCCACGCAGGTGGCGAACTCAGGCCAGGTGGCCACACCCGCTTCGAGCGAACACAGCGGCGGCACCTGCTGCCCCAGCGCTTGGGCGAACCAGCGGTGGACATGGGCCTGGTTGGTGACCTCCCAGCGCACGGCCGGCAAGGCCCCTGCCAGACGCTGCGCGAGGTCCGCGTCCCGCCCCGCATCGCAGCTCGCATCGAAGTAGACGACGTCGACGTCCTCGGTGGCCGAGGGTTTGGCGTGGCCATGCAGCGCGTCCCAGACCAGCGAGCGCACCGCACCGGCGCCGATGCACCAGGATGGCAGCTGCAATGCACGGGCCGCTGCCAGGGCCTCCATCAGTGGCTCGGACGCGCGCACGATGGCGATGAGCCGCGCTTCGAGTTCGCGCTGGGTGTGGGAATGCATGGCGTATCACAGCGGCAAAAGCCGCCCCGCTTGCAGCTGGGGACGACAGGGCGCGGTGGATGGCCTGCGCCATGCCAGGCAAGACCTGGCCGGGCGCGGGCCGCCGCCGCTTCAGCCCTGTACCGGCACCAGGAACTCGCGGCTCACGTGGCTGCCCAGCTCGTTCACGCGGTCCAGGAACTGCGTCAGGAAGGCATGCAGGCCGGTCGCGAGGATCTCGTCGATGCGCCCGAACTTGAGGTCGGCGCGCAGCTTGCCGGCGCGGCGCAGCGTCTCGCTGGCCGGGTCGCTCGCCACCATCTCCAGGTTGGACAGCACCTCGTTGAGGCTCGCGTGCAGCGAGCGCGGCATGTCGGCGCGCAGGATCAGCAGTTCGGCCACACGCTCGGGCTTGATCACGTCGCGGTAGACCTTGCGGTAGACCTCGAAGGCCGAGACCGAGCGCAGGATCGCGCTCCAATGGTAGAAGTCGTACTCCTGGTCCTTCTCGCTGGCTGCGCCATAGAAGTCGCTCTCCACCGCGTGGAACTTCACGTCGACCAGGCGCGCCGTGTTGTCCGCGCGCTCGAGGAAGGTTCCCAGGCGCAGAAAGTAGAAGGCCTCGTCCTGCAGCATGGTCCCGAGCGTGACGCCGCGCGACAGGTGCGAGCGGAACTTGACCCACTCGAAGAACTGACCCGGATCGGCCTCGAACTCGCCCGACTTGAGCATGCGGTTGAGGTCCAGCCAGGTCGTGTTGGCGGTCTCCCAGACCTCGGTCGTGAGGCTGCCGCGCACGGCGCGCGCGTTCTCGCGCGCGGCGCGCAGGCAGGCCACGATGGACGAGGGATTGCTCTCGTCCTTGACCATGAACTCCATGACATCGCGTGAGCTGATCTTGTCGTGCTTGCTGCTGTACAGCCCGCCCAGTTCGCTGATCGACAGCAGGCCCTGCCAGCCCAGCTGGGCCACGGCGGCGGACTGCGGCAGCAGCGCGGACTGGTAGTTGACGTCCAGCATGCGCGCGGTGTTTTCGGCCCGCTCCGTGTAACGGGACATCCAGAAGAGATGATCGGCAGTGCGACTCAGCATAGGGCTCTCCTGGCCTCAAACACCGCACGCGCTACGCGCTGGGCTGTGTTGTGGTGAAACTTCGTTTTCGGCCCGCTCGGTGTAGCGCGACATCCGGAAGAGGTGATCGGCGGTACGGCTCAGCATGGGTTACTCCCCCTGGGTTTGCGATTGTTGCTGGCCGGGCGCCGACGCTGCAAACGGGATGTCCGCGTCTTCGAGGATCCAGGTGTCCTTGGTGCCGCCGCCCTGCGAGGAGTTGACGACCAGCGAGCCCTCCTTGAGCGCCACACGCGTGAGACCGCCCGGCACCATCTGCACCTCCTTGCCCGACAGCACGAAGGGCCGCAGGTCGATGTGGCGCGGCGCGATGCCGGACTCCACGAAGGTCGGGCAGCTCGACAACGACAGCGTGGGCTGGGCGATGTAGCCGCTGGGGTTGGCGATCACGGCCTTGCGGAAGTCCTCGATCTCGGCCTTGGTGGCGGCCGGGCCGACCAGCATGCCGTAGCCGCCGGCGCCGTGCACCTCCTTGACGACCAGGTCCTTCAAGTTGTCCAGCACGTACTTGAGGTCGTCCGCCTGCCGGCACATGTAGGTCGGCACGTTGTTCAGGATGGGCTTTTCGCCCAGGTAGAACTCGATCATCTTGGGCACATAGGGGTAGATCGACTTGTCGTCGGCCACGCCCGTCCCCACCGCGTTGCAGATCACCACGTTGCCGGCCTTGTACGCCTCCATGAGCCCGGCGCATCCCAGCGTGGACGTGGCGCGGAACACCTGGGGGTCCAGGAAGTCGTCGTCCACACGGCGGTAGATCACGTCCACGCGCTTGGGACCGCGCGTGGTGCGCATGTACACGAAGTTGTCCTTGACCAGCAGGTCCTGGCCCTCGACGAGCTCCACGCCCATCTGCTGCGCGAGGAAGGCGTGCTCGAAATAGGCACTGTTGTACATGCCGGGCGTGAGCACCACCACGGTCGGATCGGCCGTGGCCGGCGGCGCCGAGGCGCGCAGCGTCTCCAGCAGCAGGTCGGGGTAGTGCGCGACGGGCGCCACATGGTGGTGGCTGAACAGGTCGGGGAAGAGCCGCATCATCATCTTGCGGTTCTCCAGCATGTAGCTCACGCCGCTGGGCACGCGCAGGTTGTCCTCCAGCACGTAGTACTCGCCCTTGCCCTTGGCATCGGGCGCACGCACGATGTCCACGCCCGCGATGTGCGAGTAGACCTGGTTGGGCACGTCCACGCCGACCATCTCGGGACGGAACTGCGCGTTGTCCACGACCTGCTCGCGCGGGACCAGGCCGGCCTTGATGATCTCCTGGCCGTGGTAGACGTCGTGGATGAAGCGGTTGAGCGCGGTCACGCGCTGCACGAGGCCTTTTTCCATGGCCGCCCATTCGGCCGCCGGGATGATGCGCGGGATCAGGTCGAACGGGATCAGGCGCTCGGTGCCCGAGCCGTCCTCGTCCTTGGCGCCGTAGACCGCGAACGTGATCCCGACACGGCGGAAGATCATCTCGGCCTCGGCGCGGCGCTTGGCCATCATGTCGCCGGGTTGGCGCGCCAGCCAGGCGTCGTAGATCTTGTAGTGGTCCCGAATCTGCGCCCCCTGCGAGAAGAACTCATAGGGAAGCCGGGTGTACATCTCGTCGAATTTGAGCATGGGCCGATCTCCTGGCTCGGAGAATAGCAAGTTGCAAGCCAGCGCAGCCGCGAGCGAGCGCGCCGCGTGCAAAAAAACAGCGGCCTGCGGCGCGGCGCTCAGAGCCGGTGGTGCCAGTAGCGGCGGCCGCGCACGCGCTCGCAGGCGATGCGCTCGGGCGTAGCGCTGTGCCAGTGCGCCGCGCCGCAGGCGGGCGAAGCGATGACGGCCGCGCCCTGGCGGCGCAATCGCTGCACCACCTCCGGCGCCGGGTGGCCGTAACGGTTGCGGTAGCCGGCCTGCACCAAGGCGAAGCGCGGCGCCACGGCCTGGAGCATGGCCTGGCTCGACGAGGTCTTGCTGCCATGGTGCGCCACGAGCAGCAGGTCGGCGCGCAGTTCCACACCGGAGGCGAGCAGCTGCGCTTCCTGCGGCTGCTCGATGTCGCCGGCCAGCAGCACGGCCGCCTGGCCCGCAGTGATGCGCAGCACGCAGCTCAGCGTGTTGGGCCGCGCATCCATCGCCGCGCCCACCGGCGGGTGCAGCAGCTCGAAGCGCACGCCATCCCAGTCCCACTGCTGGCCCGCGGCGCAGCGCGTGGCCGGCCGCAGCGCCAGCAAGGCATGGGCCGGCGGCAGCGATGCGCGCAGCGCGGCCTGCGGCTGCATGGCCAGCACGGTCGCCGCGCCGCCGCTGTGGTCGCTGTCGGCGTGGCTCACGACCACGGTGTCCAGCCGCTCGCCGAGTGCGCGCAACAAGGGCACGAGCACGCGGTGGCCCGCATCGCTGTCCTGGCCATAGCGCGGGCCGGTGTCGTAGAGCAGGCTGTGCTGCGCGGTGCGCACCAGCACCGCGTTGCCCTGTCCGATGTCGGCGGCCAGCAGCTCGAACTGGCCCGGCGCCGGCCGCGCCGGCTGCCAGAACAAGGCCGGCAGCAAGAGCGGCAGCCCGAGCAGCCGCACGCCCAGCGGCAGACGCAGCACCAGCAGCAGCGCGCCGAGCAGCGCGCAAACGCCCAGCGACAGCGGCACGGCCGCATGGCCCAGGCTGGCCCAGGGCCATTGCGCCAGTTGCGCGAGCACGCCCACGAACACCGCGGCGGCAAGCGCGGCCAGGTCCCACAGCGGCGCGGCCACGACGCCCAGCAGCGCCAGTGGCGTCAACACCAGCGTGACCCAGGGGATCGCGAGCAGATTGGCCAGCAGCCCCACCAGCGAGACCTGCTGGAACAGCAGCAGCGTGAGCGGCGCCAGCGCCACCGTGACCACCAGCTGCTCGCGCAGCAGACGCAGCACGCGTGCAGCGGCGCCGCGCGCTGCGCCATGCGCTGCATCACCCGCGTCGCTTGCGAACAGCACGCCGACCGCGACGAAGCTGAGCCAAAAACCCGCCTGCAGCAGCGCCCAGGGATCCAGCACCAGCACCGCCACGCCGGCCACCGCGAGCACCAGTGGCCAGGGCCAGTGCCGGCCCGACAGGCGCAGCAAGGCCACGGTGGCCAGCATGAGCAGCGTGCGCTGCGCGGGCACGCCCCAGCCGCTGAACAAGGCATAGGCGCAGGCCAGCAGCACGCCGCCCACGAGGCCTGCATGCGGCGCGGGGCACCACAGGCTGGCACGCCAGCCCAGCCGGTCGGCATGGCGCCAGGCCCAGCCCACCACCGCCGTCGCCAGCCAGGCGAACATCGTCACGTGGAGCCCAGAAACACTGAGCAGATGGCTCACGCCCGTCACGCGGAACAGGTCCCAGTCGGCCTGCTCGACCGCCCCCTGGTCGCCCATGGCCAGGGCCGCCACCACGCCGGCGCGCGCCGGTTCGGCAATGCGCGCGAAGATCGCCGCGCGCATGGCCTGGCGCGCACGCTCGACCGGCTGGCGCCAGCCCCGCTCCAGCAGGCGCGGCGGCGCGTCGCGCGGGCCGGCACGCACATAGCCCGTGGCCTGCACGCCGCGCTCCCAGAGCCACAGCTCGTAGTCAAAACCGTGCGGATTGCGCTGGCCATGCGGCGCGCGCAGCCGCACCTGCAGCTGCCAGCGGTCGCCGGCCAGCACCTGGGCCTGCTGCTGCGGCACGCCGTCCAGGCTGCCGTGGTACCAGGACAGTTCGATGCGCGGCGGCACGCGCACGGCCTGCCCATCCTGCTGCGCGGACGCGACGTCGAGCCGCAGGCGCAAGGCGATGTCGCCGGGCTGCGGCATGGCCGCCACCTGGCCCACGATCAGCAGATCCCGGCCCTCCAGCGCCGGTGCCAGGCCCTGGGCCTGGAATGATGCCGCGCGCAGGCCGACCGATGCGAAAGCCAGCGCGGCCATCCCGACAGCGGCCATCCCGACAGCGGCCAGCCCATGCCAGTGCCAGCGCCGCCCGTGGCCCCAGCGGCGCCGGCCGCCGCGCCAGCCCTGCCATGCGAGCACCGCCCCCGCCAGCCCCAGCGCCGCGTACGGCCAGGCCGGCCACAGCACGCCCTGCTGCAGCTGCGCGGCCGTGCCCAGCACGCAGCCGATGCAAGAGGTCAGCCAGGGCCCGGTGCGCGCTGCGCCCAACGCTTCGTCCGCCATACGCCTCCACGACACTGCTGCGCGTCCGAACACGGAGCGAAAACCGGTGGTGCGCGCAGCCACTGGCTCGCCTCTTGCTAGTATCCAGCACCGTGGCAACTGCCATGGTTGTCATTTCAGACCGCGAGACACCGATGGCCACACATGCAGCGCTGAACCACGTATCGCACTACCGCTACGACCGCCCCGTGCAACTGGGGCCCCAGGTGATCCGGCTGCGGCCGGCGCCGCATTGCCGCAGCCACATCGTCTCGTACACGCTGAAGGTCGAGCCCGCCCAGCATTTCATCAACTGGCAGCAGGACCCGTTCGCCAACTACCAGGCCCGGCTCGTGTTCCCCGAAAAGACCACCGAGTTCAAGGTCACGGTGGACCTGGTCGTGGAGATGGCGGTCTACAACCCGTTCGACTTCTTCCTCGAGCCCGCGGCCGAGAACTTTCCGTTCCAGTACAGCCCGCTCCTCAGGGAAGAGCTGGCCCCCTACCTCGCCGTCGAGCCGGCGACCCCGCTGGTGGAGCAATACCTCGCGCGCATCGACCGCAGCGCGCAGCGCACGATCGACTTCCTGGTCAAGATCAACCAGCAGGTGGCGCAGGACATCCGCTACCTGATCCGCATGGAGCCCGGCGTGCAGACGCCCGAGGAGACGCTGACGGCCGCCGCCGGCTCCTGCCGCGACTCGGGCTGGCTGCTGGTGCAGCTGCTGCGCCGCTGCGGCCTGGCCGCGCGCTTCGTCTCGGGCTACCTGATCCAGCTCACGCCCGACGTGAAATCGCTCGACGGCCCCAGCGGCACCGACCACGACTTCACCGACCTGCATGCCTGGTGCGAGGTCTACCTGCCCGGCGCGGGCTGGGTCGGCCTGGACGCCACCTCGGGCCTGCTGGCCGGTGAAGGCCATATCCCGCTGGCCTGCACGCCGCAGCCCTCGGGCGCCGCGCCCATCGAAGGCCTGGTCGACGACGCCGAAGTGAGCTTCGAACACCACATGGCGGTCACGCGCATCTACGAATCGCCGCGCGTGACCAAGCCTTACACCGAGGAGCAGTGGGCCGAGCTGCTGGCCCTGGGCGAGCAGGTCGATGCCCAGCTCGAGGCCGGCGACGTGCGCCTGACCATGGGCGGCGAGCCGACCTTTGTGGCCACCGGCGACCGCGATGCGGCCGAATGGAACACCGACGCGCTGGGCCCCACCAAGCGCGGCTACGCCACCGAGCTCGTGCACAAGCTGCGCGACGCGTACGGCCAGGGCGGCTTCCTGCACTTCGGCCAGGGCAAGTGGTATCCGGGCGAGCAGCTGCCGCGCTGGGCGCTGTCGATCTTCTGGCGCGCCGACGGCCAGCCCAGCTGGTCCAACCCGGCCCTGTTCGCCGACGAGCGCGAGCCCGCGCACTACACCAGCGAGGACGCGCGCCGCTTCACCGCGCTGCTGGCCCACAAGCTGAACCTCACGGACGGCTTCATCCAGGCCGGCTACGAGGACGTCTGGTACTACCTGTGGCGCGAACGCCGCCTGCCCGTCAACGTCGACCCCTTCGATGCCAGGCTGGACGACGAACTCGAGCGGGCCCGCTTGCGCCGCGTGTTCGAGCAAAAGCTCGATGCCGCGGTCGGCTACGTGCTGCCGCTGCAGGTGGGCGAGGAACCCGGCCCGGCCGGCAGCCGCTGGAGCACCGGCCCCTGGTTCTTCCGCGACGAGCGCATGTACCTCGTGCCGGGCGACTCGCCCATGGGCTACCGGCTGCCGCTCGATGCGCTGCCCTGGGTGGGCAAGGCCGACTACCCGCACCAGCACGAACGCGACCCCATGGACCCGCGCGCCGCACTGCCGGCCACCGAGGGCCTGCGCGCGCGCTACGCCGCAGCCATGGACTCGCACGGCGCGCAAAGTCTGCACGGCGGCCTGGCGGGCCCAGGCGCGGCGCGGCCGACCGACCAGGACCCCTTGCGCTTCGTGGCGGCCAGCGGGCATCCCGGCGAGGCCGCGCGCCGGCTGCAGGACCGCCGCCTCGGCGACGCGGCCACGCCCGACCCGCAGCAGGCCCCGGCGGCCGGCCTGCTGCGCAGCCCAGACCGCTTCGAATCGGCGCACTGGACCACGCGCACCGCGCTGTGCGTGGAGGCGCGCGACCCGCACCGCGCCAACGGCCCCAAGGCCGAGCGCAAGGGTGCCAAGTCCAGCCATTTGTACGTGTTCATGCCGCCGCTGGCGCGGCTGGAGGACTACCTGGACCTCTTGGCCGCGGTCGAGGCCACGGCCGAAGAGCTCGGCGTGAAGATCGTGCTGGAAGGCTACCCGCCGCCGCGCGACCACCGCCTGAAGCTGCTGCAGGTCACGCCCGACCCCGGCGTGATCGAGGTCAACATCCACCCGGCCCGCAACTGGGGCGAACTCGTGCAGCACACCGAGTTCCTGTACCAGGCCGCGTTCGAGACGCGCCTGTCGGCCGAGAAGTTCATGACCGACGGCCGCCACACCGGCACCGGCGGCGGCAACCACATCGTGCTGGGTGGCGCCACGCCGGCCGACAGCCCCTTCCTGCGCCGGCCCGAGCTGCTGGCCAGCCTGCTGCTGTACTGGCACAACCATCCCGCGCTGTCCTATCTGTTCTCGGGCCTGTTCATCGGCCCGACCAGCCAGGCGCCGCGCGTGGACGAGGCGCGCAACGACCAGCTCTACGAGCTGGAGATCGCGCTGCGCGAGATCCGCCGCCACCGCGAGATCCATGGACAGGACATGCCGCCCTGGATCGTGGACCGCACGCTGCGCAATGTGCTGGTCGACGTGACCGGCAACACCCACCGCAGCGAGTTCTGCATCGACAAGATGTACTCGCCCGACAGCAGCACGGGCCGCCTGGGCCTCCTGGAGCTGCGTGCGTTCGAGATGCCGCCGCATGCGCGCATGAGCATCGCGCAGCAGCTGCTGTTGCGCGCGCTGGTCGCGCGCTTCTGGGATGCGCCCTACCTGGCCCCGGCCACGCGCTGGGGCACGGCGCTGCACGACCGCTGCCTGCTGCCCAGCTTCGTCAAGATGGACTTCGACGACGTGGTCCGCGAGATGCGCGAGGCCGGCTTCGCGTTCGACGCCGCCTGGTTCGCGCCGCACTTCGAGTTCCGCTTCCCGCTGGTCGGCCAGGTGCAGAGCCAGGGCATCGCGCTGACCCTGCGCAGCGCGCTGGAGCCCTGGCATGTGATGGGCGAGGAAGGCGCGCCGGGCGGCACCGTGCGCTACGTGGATTCCTCGCTGGAGCGCATCGAGGTGCGCGTGAACGGCCTCAACGAAAGCCGCTACGTGGTCACCTGCAACGGCCGTGCGCTGGCCATGCAGCCCACCGGCGTGCAGGGCGAGTACGTGGCCGGCGTGCGCTACCGCGCCTGGGCCCCGCCTTCGGCGCTGCACCCCACCATCGGCGTGCACACGCCGCTCGTGTTCGACATCGTCGACACCTGGATGAAGCGCTCGCTGGGCGGCTGCCAGTACCACGTGGCGCACCCGGGCGGACGCAACTACGACACCTTCCCGGTCAACGCCTACGAGGCCGAAAGCCGGCGCCTGGCGCGCTTCTTCCGCCAGGGCCACACGCCAGGCACCATGGTGGTGCCACCGGCCACGATCAACGTGCCGGGCAGCCGCGAGTTCCCGTTCACGCTGGATCTGCGCCGCTGAACCCACCTCGGCCGGCCTGCATCACCGGCGCCGCCCCCGGACGGCGCCGGGATGTGACAATCCCGTGTACGTGGATTCCTCTAGCGACAACCTCTTCGACGGCCAGGGCCAGGAAAGCCCAGCCGGGCTGGCCAGCGCGCTGGCCCGCCCCGCACTGCCTGGGCACTACGACGAACTGCGCGGCAGCGCGCGGCCGGCCGGCGACCCGCCCACGCCCAGCGGCGCCACGGCGCGCGCGCCGCTGACGGCCGACTGGAACGACTTCTTTGCGCTGCTGGGCCGCGACGGCTTCGACGACCTGGAGCGCCGCACCGCGCTGATGCGCCGCCAGCTGCGCGACAACGGCGTGACCTACAACGTCTATGCCGACGCCGCCAACCCGCAGCGCCCCTGGTCGCTGGACCTGTTCCCGCTGATCGTCTCGCCCGAAAGCTGGGCCCAGATCGAGACCGGGGTGCTGCAACGCGTGCGCGTGCTCGACAGCGTGATGGCCGATGTCTACGGCCCGCAGCGGCTGCTGGCCAAGGGCCTGTTGCCGCCCGCCCTGGTGCAGGGCCACCCGGGCTACCTGCGCGCCATGCACGGCTGCGAGCCGCTGGCCGGCACGCACCTGCACATCACGGCCTACGACCTGGCCCATGGCGCGGACGGCAACTGGTGGGTGGTCTCGCAACGCACGCAGGCGCCCTCGGGCCTGGGCTATCTGCTGGAGAACCGGCTGGCCATCTCGCGGCTGTTTCCGCAGGCCTTCGAATCGCTGAACGTGCAGCGCCTGGCCGCGACCTACGGCGCCCTCATCGAGGGCATCAAGCGCATGAGCCCCGCGGGCGCCGACGCCCACATCGCGCTGCTGACGCCCGGCCCCTACAACGAGACCTACTTCGAGCAGGCCTACCTCGCGCGCTACCTGGGCATCACGCTGGTCGAAGGCAGCGACCTGACCGTGCGCAACGAGCGCCTGTACCTCAAGACGCTCAAGGGACTGGAGCCCGTGCACGGCCTCGTCAAGCGGCTGGACGACCAGTACCTCGATCCGCTGGAGCTGCGGCCCGACTCGCGCCTGGGCGTGCCCGGCCTGCTGCAGGCCATCCGCGCGGGCAACGTGCTGGTGGCCAACGCGCCGGGCTCGGCCTTCCTGGAGTCGCCCGCGCTGCTGGGCTTCCTGCCGGCCCTGTCGCGCCACCTGCTCGGCGAGGAACTGCAGCTGCCCGCCGTGCCCACCTGGTGGTGCGGCGAGCGCGCCGCCATGGAGGCCGCGCTGCCCGACCTGGCGCGCTGCGTGATCAAGCCCACCTATGGCGACAGCGGCGGCCCCACCCCGTTCGACGCGGTGCTGGGCAATGCGCTGTCGCGCCGCCAGCTCGACGAATGGAGCGGCCGCATCCTGCGCCGCGGCGACGAACACACCGTGCAGACCTACATGCCGCTGTCGCAGATGCCGACCTGGAGCGCGGGCGCAGGCGCGCCGCCGCGCATCGCGCCGCGCTCCGTCATGCTGCGCGTGTTCGCGGTGTCCGACGGGCCGCGCTCGTGGCGTGTGCTGCCGGGCGGGCTCGCGCGCATGGTCGGCGCGCACCACAGCATCGCCTCCATGCAGCGCGGCGGCAGCAGCGCCGACGTGTGGGTGCGCACCACCGGCGAGGTGGACCGCACCACCTTGCTGGCGCAGCCGCTGCCGCATGCAGCCGGCGCACGCCGCGGCCGCCGGCTGGTCACCAGCCGCGCGGCCGAGAACCTGTTCTGGCTGGGCCGCTACGCCGAGCGCTCGGAGAACAGCCTGCGGCTGGCCCGCGTGACGCTGGCCGCGCTGAACGGTGAAGACCAGTCGCTCGCGCCCTTGCTGGCCTGGCTCGACGACATGTGCAAGACCTTCGCGCTCGTGCTGCCGGCCGTGCCCTCGCCGCTGCAGGCGCGGCGCGTGTTCGAGCGCTCGCTGATCGCCGGCCTGGGCGACACCGAGAAGGTGCAGAGCGTGGGCTACAACCTGCGCGCGCTGCGCTTTGCCGCCTCCGCCCTGCGCGAACGCCTGTCGCAGGAGCACTGGAACGTGATCGTGCGCGCCGAGGAAGAGCTGCTGGCGCGCTGCGCCGAGGCCACGCGCACGGGTGACTTCTCGGCGCTCGAGGCCATGCGCCTGCTGGAGGCCACGAGCACGGCCACGGCCGCGATGACCGGCGAGCAGACCGACCGCATGACACGCGACGATGGCTGGCGGCTGCTGTCCATCGGCCGCCATGTCGAGCGGCTGAGCTTTCTGTCCTCGGCGCTGGCACGCGCGCTGTCCAGCGGCGCTGTCGCCACCACGGGCGGCTTCGAGACCGTGCTGTCGCTGTTCGACAGCAGCATCACCTTCCACTCGCAGTACCAGCAGGGCCGCGAACTGCCCGCCCTGCTCGACCTGCTGGTGCTGGACCGCGACAACCCGCGCTCGCTGGGCTGGGTCGCCCACACGCTGGCCGGCCGCCTGGCCAAGCTCGCGGGCGAGGCCAAGGTGCAGGAGACGCCGCTCGCGCGCGAGGTGCCGCAGCCCGCGCGCTGGTCGCTCGAGGAGATCTGCACACCCGACGCCGACGGCAAGCACACCGCGCTGCTGGGCCGGCTGGAGGCCTGCGTGCAATCGGCCTACGAGATCTCGGACGCCATCGGCGCCATCTACTTCACGCATTCACGCGACGCCAAGACCAGCGTGGGTGCCTGAGATGAAACCACCCCCGTTTGAACTTCTCACTGCGTGTAGAAGTCCCATCCCCCCTCCAGGGGGCGCCGCCAGCGCCCGGGCAGAGCCCGTTGCGCGGCGGCCGCTGGCATGGCCCGCTCCGCGGCCTTCTGAACCGCTGCGTGCGGGCCGGTTTCGTGCTCTGCGGGTGGCGCGTAGCGCCGTGGCGAACTGAGGAAGGACCCCATGCGACTGCAAGTCATCCACGAGACGCGCTACGACTACACGCCGGCCGTGGAGACGGCCCAGCATGTGGCGCACCTGAGGCCGCGCGACACGCCGAGCCAGCGGCTGCTGCAGCACAGCCTGGCGGTGACGCCCACGCCCGACGAGTTGCGCGCCGGCCAGGACGTGTTCGGCAACACGCGCAGCTTCTTCGCGCTGCAGACCGGCCACGAGACGCTGCGCGTGGTGGCCGACAGCGTGGTCCAGACGCGGGTGCCGCGGCGCCCCGCCAGCGCACTGAGCTGGGAACAGGTGCGCGACCGTTTCCGCTACCAGGCCGGCGGCGGCTACGACGCAGCGTCCGAGTACCTGTTCCCCTCGCCCTACGCGCCGCGCCATGCCGACTTCCTGGACTACGCGCGGCCCAGCTTCGGCGCGGGCACGCCGTTGCTGCAGGCCGCGGACGACCTCATGCGGCGCATCCACCGCGACTTCGAATACGCGGCCGACAGCACCGAGGTCAACACGCCCGCCGTGCAGGCGCTCGCGCAGCGCAAGGGTGTCTGCCAGGACTTCGCCCACATCATGCTGGCCTGCCTGCGCATGCTGGGCCTGCCGGCGCGCTACGTGTCGGGCTACCTGCTCACGCAGCCGCCGCCGGGCCAGCCGCGCCTGGTCGGTGCCGATGCCTCGCACGCCTGGGTGGCGGTCTACGTGCCCGAGGTGCCGGGCCACGACGGCTGGTACGACTTCGACCCGACCAATGACCGCGCGCCGGGCGAAGACTATGTGACACTGGCCGTCGGCCGCGATTTTTCCGACGTCTCGCCCATGCGCGGCGTCATCCATGGCGGCGCTCGCCACAGACTGCACGTCGGTGTGACGGTGCGGCCACTGGCGTCCGACGCCCCCCAACCCGAGGAAACCACCGCATGAGCATCCACGACAAACTCAAGGCCCTGAACATCACGCTGCCCCCGGTGGCCACGCCGGCCGCGGCCTATGTGCCCTTCGTGCAGACCGGCAAGCTGGTGTTCCTGTCCGGCCACATCGCCAAGAAGGACGGCAAGGTCTGGGTCGGCCAGCTCGGCAAGAACACCACGACCGAGGAAGGCAAGGCCGCGGCACGCGCGGTCGCGATCGACCTGCTGGGCACCTTGCAGGCCGCCACGGGCGACCTGGCCAAGGTCAAGCGCATCGTCAAGCTCATGAGCCTCGTGAACTCCACGCCCGACTTCACCGAGCAGCACCTGGTCACCAACGGCGCCAGCGAGCTGCTGGGCGAACTGTTCGGCGCGGCCGGCGCGCACGCGCGCAGCGCCTTCGGCGTGGCACAGATCCCGATGGGCGCCTGCGTCGAGATCGAGCTGATCGCCGAAGTGGAATGACGCTGCGCACCGCCATCGTCACGGCCGGCGGCAGCGGCATGGGCGCGGCCGCTGCGCGTGCCTTGGCCGCCGCAGGCTACGGCGTGGCCATCCTGTCCTCCTCGGGCAAGGGCGAGGCCCTGGCCGCCGAGCTCGGCGGCATCGGCGTGACGGGCTCCAACCAGTCCGACGCCGACCTGGGCCGCCTGGTGGACGCCACGCTGGCCCGCTGGGGCCGCATCGACGCCGTGGTCAACAGCGCCGGCCACGGGCCCAAGGGCGATCTGCTGAGCATCACGGACGCCGACTGGCATCTGGGCATGGAGTTCTACCTGCTCAACGTGGTGCGCATCGCGCGCCTGGTCACGCCGCAGATGCAGCAGCAGCGCAGCGGCTCCATCGTGAACATCTCGACCTACGCGACCTTCGAGCCCGAGGCCGCGTTCCCGACCTCGGGCGTGTTCCGCGCGGGCCTGGCCAGCTTCGCCAAGCTCTATGCCGACCGCTATGCGGCCGAGGGCATCCGCATGAACAACGTGCTGCCGGGCTACATCGACAGCCTGCCCGAGAAGGAAGAGCGGCGCGCGCGCATTCCCATGGGCCGCTACGGCACGGCCGAAGAGGTGGGCGAACTCATCGCCTTCCTGGCATCGGACAAGTCGGGCTACATCACGGGCCAGAACATCCGCATCGACGGCGGCATCACGCGCGCCGTGTGACTGTCACGCAAACGTCACCGTGACCGGGCAGTGTTCCGGGGTTCCCCAGCAAAACCCCAGAACACCATGCCCAAGGATTTCTCCACGATGGAGGACAGCAACCGCTGCCCCAACCCCAGCATCCACGACATCAGCCAGCCCTCGCGGCGCACGCTGCTGCGCGGTGCGGCCGCCTCGGCCTTCCTCGCGCCACTGGCCGGCCTGGGCCTGGCGGGTTGCGCGACCACCGGCGGCAATGCCGGCAGCACGGCGCTCGGCTTCAAGGCCGTGCCGATCTCCAACGCCGACACCGTGACCGTGCCCGAGGGCTACACGGCCCAGGTCATCGCGCCCTGGGGCGATCCGGTCGGCCTGTCGGGCGAGAACCCGGCCTACCAGGCCGACGCCACGAACACGGCCGCCGAGCAGGAGGCCCAGTTCGGCATGCACCACGACGGCATCCACTTCTACGCGCAGAGCACGACGGCGGGCCTGTTGGTCATGAACCACGAGTACACCGACGACGGCCTGCTGCACGCTGGCGGCATGGCGCCCTGGACGGCCGAGAAGGTGCGCAAGGCCCAGGCCGCGCACGGCGTCAGCGTCTGCGAAGTCGCGCTCAAGAACGGCCGCTGGGATGTGGTGCGGCCCTCGCCCTGGGCGCGCCGCATCACGGCGCGCACGCCCATGGCCGTGTCCGGCCCGGCCGCCGGCCACGCCTTGATGCAAACCGCCGCCGACCCCAGCGGCCGGCGCGTGCTGGGCACCTTCAACAACTGCGGCAGCGGCACCACGCCCTGGGGCACCTACCTGACCTGTGAAGAGAACTTCGTCAATTACTTCAAGGGCCCGGACCAGCCCGACGCGCACCAGGCCCGCTGGGGCCTGCGCAAGGGCGACCCCACCGGCTACCGCTGGCACGAACACGACGAGCGCTTCGACGCCGGCAAGCACCCGAACGAGGTGAACCGCCACGGCTGGGTGGTCGAGATCGACCCGAACAACCCGAGCAGCACGCCCGTCAAGCGCACGGCGCTGGGGCGCGCCGCGCACGAGGGCGCCACCGTGGCCGTCACGCGCGAGGGCCGCGCGGTGGTCTACATGGGCGAGGACTCGCGCTTCGAGTACATCTACAAGTTCGTGAGCGCCGGCCGCATCCAGGCCGGCGGCGCGGCCGCCAACGCCCAGCTGCTGGACACCGGCACGCTGTACGTGGCGCGCTTCGACGCCGACGGCCGTGGCCGCTGGATCGCACTGACGCATGGCGAAGGCGCGCTGACCGCGGCCAACGGTTTCGCCGACCAGGGCGAGGTGCTGGTCAAGAGCCGCCAGGCCAGCGACCGCCTGGGCGCCACCAAGATGGACCGGCCCGAGTGGATCGCGGTGGACAAGGGGGGCTGGGTCTACTGCACGCTGACCAACAACAGCAACCGCGCGGGCAAGGACCAGTTGGGCGTGGACGCGGCCAACCCGCGCGCCAACAACAGCATGGGCCACATCATCCGCTGGAAGGAAGACGGCGACCACGACGGCCTCGTGTTCCAGTGGAACCACTTCGTGCTGGCCGGCGACCCGCTCAACGAGCGTGCCGAGGCCCGAGGCAATGTGCAGGGCGACGCCTTCGCCTGCCCCGACGGCCTGTGGGTGGACGCGCGCGGCGTGCTGTGGATCCAGACCGACATGTCGACCTCGGCCATGGGCAAGGGCGAGCTCGCAGGCCTGGCCCACAACGCCATGCTGGCGGCCGATCCGGCCACGAGCGAGATCCGTCGCTTCCTGACAGGCCCGGCCGGCTGCGAGATCACGGGCGCCACGGGCACGCCGGACGGCCGCACCATGTTCATCAACATCCAGCACCCGGGCGAGAGCCCCAGCGAGCGCAGCGATCCGCAGGCGCCCACGCGGCTGTCGAACTGGCCCGACAAGGGCGGCAACCGGCCGCGCTCGGCCACCGTGGTGATTCGCCGCGTAGACGGGGGCGTGATCGGAGCCTGACGCCCGACCGCAAAGACCGCGGCCGGTGCTGGCCGCGGTGCCCTACTCGACGCGCAGGACCGTGGCCGGCTTGAACCCCAGGTCCGTGCTCTTGCCCTTGCGCCCGCGTGCACCGCGCGCGTTGTTGAGCGAGCGGATCTCGAGCTGTTCCTCGCGCGCCTTGCCGCCGCGGCCCACGCCTTCGATGCGCACGCTGCGCGTGTAGGCGGCCGCCCCGGCCAGTGCGTCCTTGGGCTCCAGGTCCATGAGCATGAGGCCGCGGCCGCCCTTCTCCATGGCCTTGAGCTCGACGATCTCGAAGGTCAGGATGCGGCCGCCCGTCGAAGCGCAGGCCACGTGCGTGGCCGGTGCCAGCGTGAGGCCCTGGGCCACGCCCGCGGCATGCGAGGGCCGGCACAGCGATTCGCCCTCGCCCACGCTGACGAAGGACTTGCCGCCGCGCTGGCGCGACAGCATGCTCTCCAGCGTTGCCAGGAAGCCGTAGCCGCCCGAGCTGGACAGCAGCAGCTGCGCACTGGCCGGACCGGCGAAGAAATGCACGATCTGCGTGCCGCTTTCGAGTTCGATCAGCGAGCTGCACGGCGTTCCGTCGCCGCGCGCACCCGGCAGCGCCGCCACCGCCACGCTGTAGACACGGCCATTGCTGCCGAACACCAAGAGGTGGTCCACGCTGCGGCACTCGAAGGCCGCGTACAAGGTGTCACCGGACTTGAAGCTGTACTCGGCGGGTGTCGCGCGGTCCTTGGCCCAGCCCTTCTGCGCGCGCACCCAGCCCTTCTGCGAGACGACCACGGTGACGGGCTCGTCGACCACGCGCACCTCGGCCACGGCG
>DATKFT010000501.1:0-2920 GCA_035544335.1 Pseudorhodoferax sp. | reverse complement strand
TGCGATGTCAGCGCCGCTGGCCGCGGCCCGGTGGATGGCATCCAGGCGTGTGTCGTCATCGCCTGCGAAGCGCATGTGGCTCTTGAGGGCAGCCTCGTCGATCTCCACGGCATGGCCCTGCGCACGCAGCCTGGCGATGGCGCGGCGCCAGGCGGCTTTGTCGCGCACGGCGCCGGAGGGGGAATAGATGTAGATGTGCTTGGAATTCACGCGCGGGAGTATCCCACCGCGAACGCCTCGAGCAGGTGTCGCGCTTGCGCCAGGCCGGCATCGGGCACTGTGGCGCCAGGCGGCTGCGCAGCAGGCCAGTCCGGTGCGGCGAAATCGCCCTGGGCCAGGCGCGCGAACGCACGTGGCCCGGCGCGGTGGCCCGCGTCGGGGAACGGGGCCTGCCAGGCGTCTGCCGCCGGCAGCGGCACATCGTCGCGCAGCAGCGCCACGGCCTGCGGCGCCGTCGCCGCGGCCCAGCCAGCAGGCCATGCCGCTGCGCCGGGGCGCTGGACCACGGCCCGGCCCAGGCGATGGTCCAGCGCGACCAGGCCGCGGTAGCGCGCAGCATCCTGCTGCGGCAGGTCCAGGGCCAGCAATCCCCCCGTACCCTGCAGCACCAGCACGATGCGCTGCAGGTCCAGGCACTGGACCAGCTCGCGCAGCACGCTGCGGTGCCAGGCGGCGCTGTGGGCCGTTTCGCGCTTGGGCTTGTCGCTCTGGCCGAAGCCCACGAGGTCGACCGCCACCACGCGGTGCCCGGCCTCGCGCCACACGGGCAGCATGGCGTGGAACTGCCGGCTCCAGCCGTGCCGGCCGTGGATGCACAGCAGCGTGAGGGCATCGCCCGCCTGCGCCGCACCTTCGTCCACATAGCGCATGCACAGCCCTTGCAGGCTGGGCAGGTCGCAGGTGCAGCGGCTGGGCGGCGCATCGGCCCCTTGCACAAAGCATTGCGCGGGCGTGCGCAGGGCATCCTCGCGCAGGGCCTGGTGCGCACGCGCCTGCGCGCTGCGCCGCTGCTGGAAGAAGTCGCGCAGCAAGGCGCTGCATTCGGCGGCCCGCAGGCCACGCTCCACGCGCGTGTGGTGGTTCAGCCTCGGCTCGGCGAACAGGTCCAGCACCGAGCCCGCGGCACCGGTCCTGGGCTCGGCCGCACCGTACACCACACGCTCCAGGCGCGCATGCAGCACCGCGCCACAGCACATGGCGCAGGGCTCGAGCGTGACGAACAGCGCGCACTCGTCCAGTCGGTAGTTGCCGAGTGCCGCCGCAGCCGCGCGCAAGGCAAGGATCTCGGCATGGGCGGTCGGATCGTGCGTGGCGATCGGACTGTTGCGCCCGGTGCCGACGACCCGGCCGCGGTGCAGCACGACCGCACCCACGGGGACTTCACCGTGCTGGGCGGCCTCGCGCGCCTGCTGCAGCGCCAGGCCCATGGCCTGCTCGTCGCTGAGGCCCGTGGTGGAAGGCGCGGGTGGATCGGAAGGCTCGAACATCGACGGCATGGCGCAGGTGCCAGAAAACAAGGGGGAGGACGCCCAGGAGCAGAAGGCGGGGCCAGGGGTGGACAGCGCTGGCGATCATAGACCGCAGCGGCGAGCGCCGAAGGCAGGCCGATCGGCCAGACCCTCCCCGCGTTCACCCATGAGACAGGACTGCCCATTTCGCAGGCACCGTGGCGCGGGCCGCGCCGGACAAGGCTTTCGCGCGATCCGCACAGCGTTGCCCACACAGTTGTCCACCGTACCCAGGGACAACCCGCGGAACCAGGTTGGCGCCCCCGCGGCGCGCCGACGACGCCGGGGCCGCCCCTTTTGCGACAGGAAATGGGCGTGCGCTGTCCAGGGGGTGGGTGTGGCGGATGTCGGGCTACGCCCCGCCTTGTGCGCGCCGCGCGGATGCCATGGGGACAAGACGGTCGCGTTGGCGCGACGCGCCAACAAAAAAGCCCGGAGGGCCCGGGCTTTGGAAACCTTGCGATCGGTGGATCGCAAGGTGAATGCTTGGTAGGACGTACTGGGGTCGAACCAGTGACAAACGGATTAAAAGTCCGCTGCTCTACCAACTGAGCTAACGTCCCCTTGCTATGCAGCAAAGCCCACGATTATAGCCAGGCATTTCAGGCTTTTCGCGCGCGCCGTGAAATTTGATCCAGGATCCAGCCCGCGGCGCACTGGCCGAACGTCGCCGTCACGGCCACGACAGACCCATAGCCATGGCAGTTCAGGCTGCCGTCGCCTTCGATGGCGCACGAGGCGTCGGGCGGCGCCACGGCCTCGCGGCTGAACACGCAGGCCAGGCCCATGCGCTTGCCGTCGCGCGGTGCGCCATGCTGCTTGCGCAGGCGGTTGCGCAGCTGGGCCAGCAGCGGATCGTGCGTGACCTTGGCCAGGTCCTCGATCTCCACCGCATGGGCCAGCCGCTTGCCGCCCGCCGCGCCCACGGTGATGAACAACCGTCCTGCGGCCTGCGGGCCGCGGGCCCAGGCCGCCATCGCGGTCTTGGCCGCAACCTGGTCGCAGGCGTCGACGACGGCATCGGCGTCGGCCGGCAGCAGCGCGGCCCAGTTGTCGGGCTCCACGAACTCCTCGACGGTCTGCACGCTGCAGCCCGGGTGGATCTGGGCGATGCGCTCGCGCATGGCCTGCACCTTGGCCTGGCCGACCGTGCTGTCCAGTGCATGGATCTGGCGGTTGATGTTGGACTCGGCGATGTGGTCCAGGTCGATCAAGGTCAGCCGCCCCACCCCGCTGCGCGCCAGCGCTTCGACCGTCCAGGAGCCGACGCCGCCGATGCCGACGACGACCACATGCGCGCTGCGGATGGCGGCCGCACCGGCCACGCCGTAGAGCCGCTCCAGGCCACCGAAGCGGCGTGCGAAATCGGCCTGCTCCAGGCCATTCACGGGTGTACCTTCGCCTGCGGCTTC
>DATKFT010000500.1:0-1964 GCA_035544335.1 Pseudorhodoferax sp. | reverse complement strand
CGGGGCTGTCGGTCGGCACGATGAAGGCGCTGACACCGCGTGCACCGGCCTGCGGATCGGTCTTGGCGAAGACGATGAGGAATCTGGCCTCGGCCGCGTTGGAGATGAACTGCTTGCTGCCCGTGAGCCGGTAGCCATCGCCCGCGCGCTGTGCCACGGTGCGCAGGTCGGCCGGGTGCGAGCCGCCGCCGGGTTCGGTCAGCGCGAAGCCGGCCAGCCACTCGCCCGACGCGCAGCGCGGCAGCCATTGCCGGTGCTGCCGTGCGTCGCCGCCGATCAGCAGCGCGTCCGTGCCCAGGTAGTGCGCGCCGATCATCGACGAGGTGGCGGCGCAGGCGCGCGAGATCGCCACTAGCGAGAGCAGCATGGCCGTGGGCGTGACGCCGGGCCCGCCCAGGTGCTCGGGCAGGTTCATGCCCATGACGCCCAGCGCCGCGAGGCCTGGCAGGTGGCAGGTGGCCGAGAGGGCCTCTTCGTCGATGGCCTGCGCGCGCGGCGCCAGGCTGTCGGCCGCGAAGCGGGCCACGGCGTCGGCCACGGCCTGGTCGTCCTCGCCCACGCCCAAGCGTTGGATGTTCATGCGGTCTCCTGGTTGCCGAAGATGCCCAGCGCGCGCAATTCGTCCAGGCGCGTGCGTTGCAGGCCCAGCAGCGTGCCCAGCAGCTGCTCCGTGTGTTCGCCCAATGTGGGCGCGCGCGTGGGTGCGCAGGGGGCACTCGCGCTGAACTGCACGGGCTGGCGCGGCAGGCGCAGGTTCGGCAGCCGCGGGTCGTCCACGGGCTGCAGCAGGCCGCGCGCCTGGGCCTGCGGTGAGGCCAGCGCCTGGGCGATGTTCCAGATCGGCGCGGCCGGCACGCCGGCGGCCTCCAGCTGTGCGACGACCGTGGCCACGTCCAGCGTGCCGGCCCAGGCCTCGATCGCCGCGCGCAGCGCCGGCTCGTGGGCCGAGCGCGTCTCGTCGGTCGCGAAGCGCACATCCTGCGCGAGCGCGGGCTGCCCCATGGCGTCGGCCAGCTGGTCGAACAGCTTCTTGTTGAGCACGGCGAGCGCGAAATGCCCGTCGGCCGCGCGGTAGACGCCGAACGGTGCCGACAGCGGATGCCGGTTGCCCACACGCCGGGCCGGCTGGTCCGTGAACAGGTAGCGCGCCATCGAGGTCGCGAGAAAGGCCAAGGTGGTGTCGAACATCGCCACATCGACCTCCTGGCCCTGGCCGCTGCGCTGGGCCTGCAGCAGCGCGGCCAGGATGGCCCAGGACGCGAACAGCCCGGCCACCACGTCGGAGACGGCCTCGCCGACCAGCGTGGGCGCACCGTCGGGCTCGCCCGTGGCCTCCATGAGACCGCTCATGGCCTGCACGATGATGTCGTAGGCCGGCCGGTGCGCGAGCGGCCCGGTCTGGCCGAAGCCCGACACGCTCACATAGACCAGCCGCGGATTTTCCGCGCGCATCGCCGCGGCGCCTATGCCCAGCCGCTCGGCCACGCCGGGCCGGAAGTTCTCCACCACGACATCGGCCGTGGCCGCGAGATCGCGCGCCAGCGCCTGCGCCGCGCTCTGGCGCAGGTCCAGCACCAGGCTCTTCTTGCCGCGGTTCATGACCGTGAACAGCGCGCTGCAGCCCGCGCGCATGGGGCCGATGTGGCGGTAGTCGTCGCCTTGCGGCGGTTCGACCTTGACGACCTCGGCGCCCAGGTCGGCCAGCAGCGCGGTGGCCAGCGGACCGGCCAGCACGCGCGTGAAGTCGAGGACGCGGATGCCTTCGAGCGGGCGCGGGAGCCGGGGGGAGGGAGGGGGCGGGGGTGGGGACATGGCCGCATGGTGGCCCGTCCTTGAATCAAAGGAAAATATTCTCTTTTGATGGCCTGGATCGGAATTCCTGATGCACTTGAGCCTGCGCCAGCTGGAGTACTTCGTCGCGGCTGCGCGGCATGGCGGCGCGGCGCGCGCAGCCGCGGCGCTGC
>DATKFT010000499.1:0-6773 GCA_035544335.1 Pseudorhodoferax sp. | reverse complement strand
CCGGCCAGCAGCAGCGTGCAGATGATGAAGGCCAGACCCAGGAAGGCGACGCCGGCGGGGATGGCGCGGCCGAACAGGGCCTGGGCGTCGTCGTCCAGGTTGACATCGGACAGCAGCCGCAGATCCTCGCCCAGGAAGGGGGCGTCGTCGCGCGTGTTGTGCGGCGCCACGCTGGAGCCGTTGCGCCAGCGCTCCACGATGTCCACGAGCAGGAACAGCGCGCTGACGGCCAGCGTGGAGCTCATGAGGTAGTACAGCGCGCCGGCCCAGACCGCGGCCTGGCCCAGGCCCACGGCGGCCAGCAGCGTGCCGGCCGAGACCAGCACGCTGTAGCTGGCCAGCAGCGCGAGCCGCTGGGTGCCCAGCACGCCCAGCGCACCGACGAACAGCGTGGCCAGGCCCAGACCCAGGATGACGTTCTGCCCGAACTGGGCCGATGCGCCGGTGTCCGGCGCGAACATCACGGTCCACAGCCGCAGCACGGTGTAGACGCCCAGCTTGGTCAGCAGCGCGAACACGGCGCCCACGGGGGCCACGGCGCTGCTGTAGGCCGGCACCAGCCAGAAGTTCAGCGGCCAGGCGCCGGCCTTGGCGAAGAAGGCCGTGGCCAGGATGGCGGCGGCCGCGTGCACGAGGCCGCGGTCGGCCGGGTCCAGCAGCGCGATGCGCTGGCCCAGGTCGGCCATGTTGAGCGTGCCCGTCATGCCGTAGAGCATGGCCGCCCCGATCAGGAACAGCGAGGAGGCCGCCAGGTTGATCGCGATGTAATGCAGCCCGGCCTGCACGCGCTGGCGGCCCGAGCCGTGCAGCAGCAGGCCATAGGACGCGGCCAGCATGACCTCGAAGAACACGAACAGGTTGAACAGGTCGCCGGTCAGGAAGGCGCCGTTCAGCCCCATGAGCTGCAGCTGCAGCATGGGATGGAAGTGCACGCCGGCGCGGTCCCAGCGCGAGGTGGAGTAGATCGACGCGGCGAACGCGATCACGCCCGTCAGCGCGACCATCAGCGTGGACAGCCGGTCGGCCACGAGCACGATGCCGAACGGCGCCATCCAGTTGCCGGCCGTGTACACGCCGATCGAGCCCGGCCCGTCGCCGGTGGCCGCGGCGTTGACCCAGCGCAGCAGCGCGAGCGCCACCAGCATGCCCAGCAGGCCGGAGACCACGGTCAGCGCGGCCTTGGTGCGGCGGTGCCGCTCGTCGAGCAGCAGCATCAGCGCAGCCGTCAGCATGGGCAGCAGGATCGGCGCGGCGATCAGGTGCGGCATGCTGAATTCCAGCAGCTGGTCCAGCAGGTGCATGGCCTGGTCGAAGGGGTGCAGGCCGCTCATTCCTGGGCCTCGCTGCGCTCGGTGCCGTCCACATGGTCGGTGCCCGTCAGGCCGCGCGAGGCCAGCATCACGACCAGGAACAGCGCCGTCATCGCAAAGCCGATCACGATGGCCGTCAGCACCAGGGCCTGGGGCATGGGGTCGGCCGTGTTGGCCAGCGTGGAGATCACGCCGGGCGTCAGCACAGGCTCGCTGTCGACCTTGAGCCGGCCCATGCTGAAGATGAACAGGTTGACGGCGTAGGAGATCAGGGTCAGCCCCATGATGACCTGGAAGGTGCGCGGACGCAGCAGCAGGTAGACACCCGAGCTCGTGAGCACGCCGATGGCGATGGCGAGGACGGCTTCCATCTCAATGCCGCCCGGCCGCCCGAAGGCATTGAAGCGCCCCTCCCACGCGGTGGTGGGGCAGCGGTACGCGAAGCGATGGGCGTGGAGGCATCAGTGGTCCTCCCCGCTACCGGACAGTGCGGCGCGCGCTTCGGCCAGGCGCTGCTCCTGCTCCTCGGACCAGCGGTGGCTGCGCACGCTCTGGTGGGCCAGGCTGGTCAGGATCAGCATGGTCGAGCCCAGCACCAGCGCGAACACGCCGGTGTCGAAGAACAACGCGCTCGGGATGTGCAGCTCGCCCAGGATTGGCAGCGTGACGTGGGCGGTGTGGGTGGTCATGAAGGGGTAGTGCAGCACGATGGAGCCGGCGCCGGTGGCCAGCGCCAGCAGCAGGCCGACCGCGATCCAGCGGCGCGGGTAGATGCGCAGGTGCTCCTCGACCCATTCCGTGCCCGAGACGATGTACTGCAGCAGCAGCGCAACCGACATCACGAGGCCGGCGACGAAGCCGCCGCCCGGCGCGTTGTGGCCGCGCAGGAAGAAATAGACCGAGACCAGCACCGCGAGCGGCAGCAGCAGGCGCACGAGCACGGCGGGCACCATGAGGTAGCCGACGGCGGTGTCCTTGGCCAGCCGCGGATTGAACACGTCGCTGCTGCCGTCGTCGGACTGGGCCAGCTGCTGCGGCGGCAGCGCCATGGACTCGGGCGCGGGCCGGAAGCGGCGCAGCAGCGCATACACCGTCAGCGCCACGATGCCCAGCACCGTGATCTCGCCGAAGGTGTCGAAGCCGCGGAAGTCGACCAGCATCACGTTGACCACATTGGTGCCGCCGCCCTCGGTCAGCGCGCGGTCCAGGAAGAAGGGCGAGATGCTGAGCGTGAACGGGCGCGTCATGACCAGCCAGGCCAGGGCCGCCATGCCCGAGCCCGCGCCGACGGCGATCACGAGGTCGCGCGCGCGCCGGCCCCAGGGCAGGATGCGTTCCAGCGTGGACTGGGCGGCGAACTTGCTGCGCATGGGCAGCCAGCGCAGGCCCAGCAGGATCAGCACGGTCGTGACGGCCTCGACCACGAGCTGCGTCAGCGCGAGGTCGGGTGCGGAGAACCAGATGAAGGTCAGGCAGCAGGTCAGGCCCGCACCCGCGGCCAGCATCAGCGAGGCCAGCCGGTGGAACTTGGCCTGCCAGGCCGCGCCGATCGCGCAGACGCCGCCGATGACCCAGGTCATCGCGAACATGGGCGAGAACGGCAGCGGCGTGCGTGCGCCGGGGGCCGCGGGCTCGAACCACAGCGCCGCGCCGGCACCGGCCAGTGCCACGAAGACCAGCAGCAGCAGCTGGGTCTGCAGCCGGCCCGTGGCCAGCAGGCGGCGGCTGCGCCGCCCGGCCTCCGAGGCGCGCGCGAGCAGGTTCTCGAACACGCGCTGCCCGTCCAGCGCATGCAGCAGCGGCACGCGGGTGAGGCCGCCGGTTTCGCGCTTCCTGCGCTGCACGAGGTACAGCGTGGCGCCGCCGACCAGGGCCAGCACACTCATGGCCAGCGGCAGGTTCAGGCCGTGCCAGACCGCCAGGCTGTATTCGGGCAGCTCGCCGCCCACCACGGGCGCGGCGGCCGCGGCCAGCAACGGGCCGACCGACCACTCGGGCGCCACGCCCACGACCAGGCAGGCCAGCACGAGCAGCTCGACCGGCACGCGCATCCAGTGCGGCGGCTCGTGCGGCGGCTTGGGCACCTGGCCCACGCAGGACGGGCCGAAGAACACATCGAACACGAAGCGCGCCGAGTAGGCCACGCTGAACAGGCCGGCCACCGTGGCCAGCACCGGCAGGCCGCGGTCCACCCAGGGCGTGGACTGCAGGAACACGGTCTCGGCGAAGAACATTTCCTTGGACAGGAAGCCGTTGAGCAGCGGCACGCCGGCCATGGAGGCGCTGGCGATGATGGCCAGCAGCCCCGTGATCGGCATGAGCTTGGCCAGGCCCGAGAGCTTGCGGATGTCGCGCGTGCCGGTCTCGTGGTCGATGATGCCCGCGGCCATGAACAGCGAGGCCTTGAAGGTCGCGTGGTTCATGATGTGGAAGACGGCGGCGACGGCCGCCATCGGGCTGTTCATGCCCAGCAGCAGCGTGATCAGGCCCAGGTGCGAGATCGTGGAATAGGCCAGCAAGCCCTTGAGGTCGTTCTGGAACATCGCCACGTAGGCGCCCAGCAGCAGCGTGATCGCACCGGCGCCGCCGACCAGCCAGAACCACTGGTCGGTGCCGGCCAGCGCCGGCCACAGGCGCGCCAGCAGGAACACGCCCAGCTTGACCATGGTGGCCGAATGCAGGTAGGCCGAGATCGGTGTGGGCGCGGCCATCGCGCGCGGCAGCCAGAAGTGGAACGGGAACTGCGCGCTCTTGGTGAAGGCACCGAGCAGGATCAGCACCAGCGCGGCCGGGTACAGGGCATGGGCCTTGATCTGCTCGCCCGCGGCCAGCACGGCATCGAGCTCGTAGCTGCCCACGATGCGACCCAGCAGCAGCACGCCGGCGAACAGGGCCAGGCCGCCCGCGCCCGTGACCGTGAGCGCCATGCGCGCGCCACGCCGTGCGTCCTTGCGGTGGTGCCAGTAGCCGATCAGCAGGAACGAGAACAGGCTGGTCAGCTCCCAGAACAGCACCATCTGCACGAGGTTGCCCGACAGCACCACGCCCATCATGGAGCCCATGAAGGCCAGGAAGAACGAGAAGAAGCGCGGCACCGGATCGGAGGCCGACAGGTAGTAGCGCGCGTACAGCACGACCAGCGTGCCGATGCCCGTGACCAGCATGCCGAACAGCCAGGCGAAGCCGTCCAGCCGCAGCACGAGGTTCACGCCCAGCGTGGGCAGCCACAGGTATTCCTCGCGGATGACGTTGCCGCCCGCGAGCTGGGGGAACAGCATGCCCAGCTGCACGGCACAGCCCAGCGCCACCAGGCCGGCCAGCGTCGCCTCGCGGTTGCGGGCGTATGAGGGCATGAACAACGCCAGGGCACTGCCAAGAAAGGGAACGAGGACGAGCAGAGCCAAGGACATTGCGATCAATTTTATCGATGGACGGAGCCCTTTCATTTGGGGATTCCCTTGCCGCGCAAGCCTTTTTTTGTGCGGGGTCCCCGGTCCGCCACGGGTCAGCGGCAGGTCAGCTCGGGGCGGGTGCGGGCGTGGACGATCGCTGGGGCGATCGCGCGGGCACTCGCACAGGCACTCGCACAGGCACTCGCGCGGGCAATCCCGCGGACGAGCGCAGTGGCTGCTGGCGCGGCAGGCCAGCGCGACAAGCTACTTGCCGGTGCCGGCTTCGCCACGGAACAGCAGCGCCGCATCGACCGCCGCGGCGCGCTGTGCCCGCGCCTTCAGCATGCGCATGCTGGATCTCATGCTGGATCGCGTGCAGGCGCTCGCCGATGCGGGCCGGCGCATGCCGCGTCAGCAGGCGGCCGGTTCACCCTTGCTGTCCCCGAGCGGGCGGGCTTCCACGAGGAAGGGCGTACCGCGCAGCATGACCTCGCGCGGCGGCAGTGCAAAGCGCTGCTCCACGCGCTCGGTCTGCAGCGCGGCATCGCCGAACAGCGCACCCACGGCCCTGGCGCTGAGCGCGGAATCGGCCATGGCGGCCACCGTGGCGGCCGCGGAACTGGCCACGATCACGCGCGCGTCGGCGTCGACGGCCAGGATCGGCCATCGCGGCCAGCAAGGCGTTGAGGTACAGGCGCCGGCGTGCGCTGGGCAGGATGTCGACGTTGGCGATCGCACGCACGCCGGGCAGGCGCGACAACCCGGTGCGCAGCTCAGGCAGGTCCTGCACCGTGGGTGCCGGCGCATCAACGAAGATGTCCAGCGCGCCGACCGCGACCGCGACCGCGACGATGTTCAGGCTGTGCCGGGCATACACCAGGAAGATTCCCTGGAAGATGCCGACGCGGCCAATGAACTGGATGTCGAGTCGCATGGCCGGTCCTGTTGCGCGCGTCTTGCACGGCCTGCGTCGAGATTGTCGCCCTCGGCGTGCATGCAATGCACCACGATCGGATGCAGGGCTCGTGCCACCCGTGTGGCATGACTGGGGCCGAGCCTGCAGCCCCCGGCGCCTGGAAGGCGCCAGCGGTCGGCACGGGGAGAGGGGCTTCAGCGCTTGCTGCTGCAGTTGAGCATCCAGCAGATGCCGAAGCGGTCCGTGAGGCTGCCGAAGTAGTCGCCCCAGAACATCTGCTGCAGCGGCATCTGGACCGTGCCGCCCGCGGCCAGGGCAGCGAAGAGCCGGTCGGTGTCGGCGCGCGTGTCGGGCTCCAGGTTGATGTGCACGTTGTTGCCCTGCCGTAACTGAAAGCCCATGGACTCGGGCGCATCGGTGCCCATCAGCACGTGCTCGCCCAGCGTGGCCAGTTCCACGTGCATGACGAGCCGCTTGTCGGCGTCCGACAGCGGCGGCTGGCCCGGCATGGCCGGCGCCTCGCCCATGCGGCGCAGGCCGCCGATGAAGTCGCCACCGAACACGCCGCGGTAGAAGTTGAACGCCTCTTCGGTCTGGCGGTGGAAGTTGAGGTAGGTGCTGACGCGGGCCATGGGAACTCCTGTGAGGGTTTGGGGGGACAGGGGCACGACGAAACGGCAGGCCGGAAATCGACCATGCCGCCTGCCGCGCAGGGCAGCCCAATGTACTGGTTGGACAACCAGCATTCAAACCCGGTCCGCCCTGCCTGCCGCCCACGCGCGCGGCGTGTATGCGTCAGCCGTGCCAGTCCTGGCGCAGCGCCTCGAAGTGCGCCTCGCGCGTGAGCCGCGCCATCAAGGCCTTGGAAGCGACACCCGGGATCTGCGCCGCGGGCACGCTCGCGTGCAATGCGCGCATGGCGGCGTGGACCGCCTGCACCGCGGCGGCAAACGGCTGGTGGCCGCCGTGCCAGATGCGCACACGGTGCTGCGCGAGGAAGGCCGCATCGTCCAGGCTCGCGTCGCCAGCGGCCAGCACGAGCGGCAGGTCGACGGCCGCGGCGATGGCCTGCAGCTGTGCGCGGGACTGCAGGTAGGGCAGGAACAGCGCATCCACGCCCGTGGCCGCGTAGGCGCGCAGCCGCGCGATGGCCTC